>NZ_JBFRGA010000232.1:0-3623 GCF_052115105.1 Chryseobacterium sp. 2TAF14 | reverse complement strand
GGATTGGTCGGGATCACATAGATTTCGCCAATAGAATGGTTGAAGTTATCTGCAGAAACCGCTCCGGAATTAATACCTCCAATCACAGACTGGGCAAAACCGAAAAGCGGGACAACAAATAACAAGAGACTAATTTTTTTTCTCATCGCTATTTAATTAAGTGTGCTAATATAAAAAAATTCACTTATATGAGTGTAATTTTTTTATTTCCAATTTAAGAATTATTTAACCTTTATTTCAGCTTAAATCGGCTGAATTTTAAATAAATTTGATAAACTTTTTTAAAAAATAAATTATGTCTACAATTACATTTAAAGGAAACCCGATAAATACGATAGGAAGCCTTCCGGAAGTTGGAAAAGAAGCTCAGGAATTTACAATGGTTTCAGGAGATTTATCTGAAAAAAACCTTGCTGATTACACAGGTAAAAGAGTAGTTTTAAATATCTTCCCAAGTATTGATACGGGGATTTGTGCGGCTTCTGCTAGAAAATTCAACGAAGAAGCTTCTACTCTTGACAATACGGTTGTCATTAATGTTTCGAGAGATTTACCATTTGCTTTGTCTAGATTTTGTGCTGCTGAAGGTTTAAAGAATGTTGAAACGTTATCAGATTTCAGAGGAAATTTTGGGGAAGATTACGGTGTAACACTTGCAGATTCGCCATTGAAAGGACTTTTGAGCAGAGCTGTTGTTGTTTTGGATGAAAAGGCTAAAGTAATCTACACAGAGCAGGTTCCGGAAATCGGGCAAGAGCCTAATTATGAGGCTGCTATCGCTTCTTTGAAATAAATAAAAATATTTCTCGCAAATTTGAATCATTCTGTTGTTTAACAGAATGATTTTTTTATTTTTGTGCATCAACGCAATAACCAGCCATTGAAAAATAAATTTACTTCTTTTAGCTTTATCAGTCTTTTATTTTTCGGAACAATAGTTTTGAAAGCACAAGATTCTAAAGAGATTTTTGATCTGAAGAAAAAATTATCTTTAACCAAAACGGATAATGAAAAAGTAAAAATATACAGTGACCTGGGAAATTTGTATTCGGATGCCAGAAATATAGATAGTGCTATTCATTATTCTCAGATTTCGCTTCCTGTTTATAAAAAAATCAATGATGTAGAACAGATCGGAAGAGCCAATTTGTTTATCGGCAATATGTATCTCACAAAAAATGATCTAAGTGAAGGATTAAAATACTTGCTGGAGGCAGAAAAATACCTTCACAAAACTCAGAATTATGAGAAAAGGGCGATGCTCAATCTTTTAATGGCAAGAATTAATACTGTTTATAAAAAAAACGATGCTTCGGCTAAATATTTTAATGAGATTTTAAAATATTACCATGATAAAAGGGTTTTCGACAAAAGATTTGTCATGTATTCTTATCAGGGACTTTACATTAACTATTTTGTACAGCAGGATTTTGTAAAAGGATTTGCTTCTCTTAAAACTTACATCGATTTTGTTGAAAAATATTATCCTGAAAATCTGTATTTAGCTTATAAAGATGCAGGAACTTTCTTCTTAACGAGTAGAGACAATAAAAAATCACTTTATTATTTTCAGAAAGCTTATGAAGTTGCCAAAAAAAATAAAGACCAGGCTCAGATTGCCGATTCAGGAGTGTCGCTTTCCATGGTTTATGGTGAAACCAACCAGTTGGATTTAGCTAAAAAACATCTGAATGATGCTAAAGATTATTACGAATCTCAGAATAACAAAGGCGGTCTTGCTTCAGTATTTTATTATTTATCTGATACCTATTCTAAAGAAAAAGATTATATAAAAGCTCAGGAATTTGCCTCAAAATGCGTGAAAATGAGTTCTGAAAGCGATCCGCTTTATCCCTATTACAAAAATCACAAAGGGAATATAGAATTAAAGCAGATTATGGAAGACAGTCTTGGTCTTAAAAATAATCAGTCGAAACTCTCTGAACTCAGTAAATTGGTTGCTGAACAAAGAAAAAGTCTCAATCATTTTACTGAAATGAATACAGTCGTTTCGCCAGAACTGTTCATTCAAAACTACGAAGTTTTACACCGTGCTTATGCTTTTCTTGGGGATTATCCTCAATCTTATTCTTATTTGAAAAAAATGCATGATAAGAAAGAAGAAACGTATGGATTGAATAAAATGAAAGAGTTCTCGTCATTACAATCTGAAACGGAAGTTGCCAATGAAAGAGCCAAAGTAAAATTAGAAGAAGAAACCAAACGCATCCAGCTTCAGAAAGAGATCGAATTAAAAGCACTTCGTTTTGAATACGAAAAAAAGCAGGCGACCGCAAAAACGGAAGAGGAAAGAAAAAGACTGGCTCTTGAAGAAGATTTAAAACGAAAAGAAATTCAGATTAAATTTGATGAAGAGCAAAAAGCGGTCGCATTAAAGTACAATCAGGAAAAAAATATTGCAAAAATCAATCAGGAAAAAAAAGATGCCATTGCAAAAGCAGATTTAGAAAGTTCTAAAACTCAAAAAAATATGTGGGCAATTGGAGCGGGTTTATCTTTATTATTATTAGGTTTTGCGGGATTTTCGTACAATCAAAAACGAAAAGACAATAAGAGAATTGCGGAGGAAAAACAAAAATCTGATGATCTGCTGCTCAATATTCTTCCGTATGAAGTTGCTGAAGAGCTAAAAGAAAAAGGTAAAACCAACGCCAAACATTTCGATGAAGTTTCTGTTTTGTTTACCGATTTTGTCAACTTTACAGCAAATTCCGAAAGAATTGGTGTTCAGGAAGTTTTGAATGAGCTAAATATTTGCTTCACCGAATTCGACAGAATTATGGAGAAATATAATTTAGAAAAGATAAAAACCATTGGTGATGCTTATCTTGCGGTGAGCGGATTGCCGGTTTCCAATGAGCAGCACGCCAAAAATGCGGTGAATGCCAGTTTGGAAATTCTTTCTTATATTCAGCAAAGAAAAAAACAAAACCCGAATGCTTTAGATATCAGAATCGGAATTCATTCCGGACCTGTGATTGCCGGAATTGTTGGCGTGAAAAAATTTGCTTACGATATTTGGGGCGATACGGTAAATACGGCTGCAAGAATGGAGCAAAACAGCTCGTCAGGAAAAGTAAATGTTTCTGAAGCAACCTATCAATTAATAAAAGAAGACTTTGCTTTTGAGCATCGCGGAAAAATAGAAACCAAAGGTAAAGGCGCAATGGAGATGTATTTTGTTAACCCAACCTAAATTTTATCAGTGTGAAAAAAAATCTACTCCTTAAATTTTTATTTTCAGTACTTGTAGTTTTACAAACATTTTGTTTTGCTCAAAACTCTCGTGAAAAGCCACAGACTTTTACGACCAAACAAATAAAAGATGGTATTTCGCTTGAAGAAGAGGCTAGGTTTTCTGAAAATGATAATCCCGCCTTTGCTTCACCAGTTTTTGATGATGCGAAATGGAAACACATCAACTTTAGCTCTAAGAAAACTTATCATAAAGACCAGCCGTACTGGATTCGGTATTATTTTAAAATAGATTCTGCATCGGTGAACGAATCTTTGTGTTTCAATATCAGTCAGCTTGGTGCTTCAGAAATTTATTTAAACGGAAAAAAAATCGAAAGCATCGGTAAAATAGGGAATGCAAAAAC
>NZ_JBFRGA010000231.1:0-3628 GCF_052115105.1 Chryseobacterium sp. 2TAF14 | reverse complement strand
ATCCACAGAATATCCTCTACCAAATTCGCCTATCAGCTGTTTACTGAGATTCTTCAGCGTCTCCTTTGAATATTCTGCTCTATCCTTTCCATTTTGTTCATCAATAACAATCATTTCACCAATTTGAAAATAGGTCATAATCATCGTCACATTAACATTCCGCGCGATTATGTACTTGGCATTTTCGATTAAATGCTTAACTGAGGTGTAAAGAGTGGATGATGGATGCATAGCCAAAGGTTTTCTTTATTCATTATGGTATGCCATCAAGATATTTGACTAGATATATTTTTTAAAGCGTCTGGAAGTGATTGACTTCATTCGGCAGTCATTGGCTATTCGAGAAGAATAAAATACAGTTTATAGAATATAAGCCAATCTATTAATAACAGATCAGATTTAAGATAGATTGATTTATTGAGAAATCTTTTCATAATCAACCGGTAAAAAGGCAGCTAAGGTAGAGCGCTCAGCCTCATCATTCCTAGCCAAAAGACTACGGCATAAACGGTCTCCTCCCTGAAGGTACCCTCCAATTATTCCGTTTCCTTTTGGCTTTCAACATTGACCGCTTTGATTATCTGCTTTCTTTTTTCCGGTTTTTCTTTTGAAAAATATTCAGCGAGGCCCGAAAGGCTTTTAGGAGATGGGTCGGGGAAGAGATTGAGAATAAATCAAAATGTACAATCTTAAACAAAACAGTTATGAACCTTATCGGAAGACTGACAAGAAATGCGGAAGTCCGCAACTTGCCAAAAGACAAAAAAGTAGTCAACTTCTCTATTGCTACCAATGACAAGTATCGCAACAAACAAGGCGAAAAAATTGAACAGACCACTTATTTCGAATGCTCCTACTGGATTTCTGAAAAGGTTGCCGAACTCTTAACCAAAGGCACTTTAGTAGAACTCAACGGCAGAGCCTATGCAACAGCATGGATAGGAAAAGATGGAGAACCACACGCAGGAATGAATTTTCATACTTCTCAAATCAAAATTCATGGCGGTGGCAAAAAGAATAATAATTCTGATGTCAAATCTCAAGAAAAAACAGAAATGACCAAAACGAAATCCAATGACAATGACAGCGAAAAAGATGATGACCTACCATTCTAAGCTTTCTATAAAAATCAACAAGTAAAATTTTAACATCATGGCACATAATTTAAATTTCAATAACAAAACAGGAAAATATTCATTTTTCAGTGTACAGGAAAAAGCATGGCACAACTTGGGACAGATCGTCGAAACACACCCGACAAGTGAAGAAGCTATAAAATTTGCAGGTCTTGACTATGAGGTGGAAAAATCACCACTTTTTGCAAAAGGTGCTGGCATTATTGAAAATGCAAATGGTATCGAAATAACCGATTCCGAATTGGATGTTCCAAACTATTTTGCAAATATCCGAACCGATAATAACACCGTTTTGGGTGTAGTCGGAAAAGACTACCATATCGTACAAAATCGTGAAGCCTTTTCTTTTTTTGATGCTATCGTAGGCGGTGGAGATGGAATTCTTTACGAGACTGCAGGAGCTTTGGGAAATGGCGAACGTATCTTCATTACGGCAAAATTACCCGATTATATACGGGTGGGAAATGGTGACGACATTACCGAAAAATATATTTTTCTTACAACCTCGCATGATGGGAGCGGAAGCATTACCGCCGCATTTACCCCTGTACGCATTGTCTGCCAAAACACTTTAAATGCTTCATTGAAAAACATGAGTAATGTCGTACGAATCAGACACACCGCAGGAGCAAAACAACGCTTAGAAGATGCTCACAAAGTAATGGGGTTAGCGAATAAACTGAGCAATGAATTAGAAAATACTTTTAATCATTGGGCAAAAATAACCGTCGGGGATGACGAAATGAAAAGACTGATTCAATTGGCACTTTGTCCAAATAAGGAAACCTTAAACCATTTACAGAAAGGCAGTTTTGATGATTTGTCAACGGTTTTTAAAAATACGGTCGATGATGCTTTTGCCTACGCTATGATTAGCGAAAGCCAACAGATGGAAACTACCAAAGGAACTTTGTTTGGGGCGTATAATGCCGTGACAGGCTATTTTCAGAATGTCAGAAGCTATAAGGATAACGAAGCAAAATTGCAATCCATTGTTTTGGGTGGAACTGCACAGCTGAAATCTCAAAAGGCTTTTGATTTATGCGAAACCTTTTCCCGTATAGGTTCAAATTCTCTTATTCTTAATTAATCATATTCTCAATTTTTTAAGCACGGGAAATAAAAGTCTCTGCCGTGCAGGAGCAAAAATCATGAATTATAACATCGTTAATGAAATAAAACTAACCTATACAAGAATAGGAAATTCTGAAAAGATCATCACCTCATCAAGGGACGCAGTAAAAGTATTTCGTCAGCATTTTGATAGTGATGAAATCGACTATAGAGAATCTTTTTATGCTCTCTATCTTAATCAGGCAAATAAAGTTTTAGGAATAAAAAAAATCTCCGAATGCGGCATTTCTTCAACAATTGTTGACGTAAGAATTATTATGCAAGCTGCATTACTATGTAATGCTACTGGTCTAATCTTAGCGCACAATCACCCGTCCGGAAATCTGAAACCTTCAATAGAGGATTTAAAAGTAACGGAGAACATAAAAAACGCATCAGAGTTTTTAAATATTAAACTGTTAGACCACTGTATTTTAACATCTACTCATTATATTTCCTTTTCCGATGATGGACATTTATAAAAAATAGTCAAAGAAAAACGGCAATTTTGAAGTTGCCGTTTTTTCATCTCGAACGAAAAGACAATTCCTTCCTTTGATCGGAAACGTCTTTTCGCAGTTTAGAGGATACAACCTATTTGAAAATTCCTCCCAAGCCATTACATTCAAAAAAGTTGTGGTCGAGTTTTAGTTGTCGTTTTAGCCAAACGACGAAAAAGATAACTTCATCCGGAAATAGTGGTTCAAATCGAACTTAATAGAACAAAAATTTAGACTTTTTAGAAAACAGACAATTGGAAAATCAGTCTATATTTGTCAAGATCAGAGGCATATTAGAGAGGACTTTTTTGTATTTTCTTGTCGTATAGTCATAATTAAGAATTGCTGACAAAGGTTGGAATTAATACTCTCTATCAAATAATCAATACTATAAATATGGGAAGTAAAGAGCGTATCACAAAGCATAAAGAAAAACTTTATCTTGAGATCATTTCAACAGCAATATCAATGGTAAGAAGTGAAGGTCGTCATGCCCTAAGTTTGCGTAGGATAGCAGAGAGGATTGAATATTCAGCGCCTGTTATTTATTCTCATTTTGATAATAAAGAAGATCTTCTTACTGTATTATCAAATATAGGTTTCCATAAATTGAACACTAAAATTGAGGTGAACTGCAGCGTTATTAACGATCCGATCCAAAAGCTAATATCTGTACTGACTACTTTTTGGGATTTTGCTAATGAAGACCGAGAATTATATCAATTAATGTATGAAGTAGGAACTAAAATAAACTTGTTTGATAATATTCCAGAGTTAACAAAATTTGTGAATTATCTAAAAACAACCCTTTCTGATCTTTACATTGGAAAAACACCTTCGGAAGAACTGCTAATCTCTAAATGTTATATGGCTTTAGCA
>NZ_JBFRGA010000230.1:0-3651 GCF_052115105.1 Chryseobacterium sp. 2TAF14 | reverse complement strand
ATCCGAAGTTGATCGTAATTTGGTATTCATAATTGCGGCAAAGCTACAAATAATAAAATCAACAGATTATGATTTGCTTTCTAAATAAAATTAGAACTCAATAATCTTCACAGAATTCCCATGGCATAAACTTTGAATAATCATCATCATATTTTCATTACACAAAATTTACTTTCAGATGCCCGGTTTAAAGTCGGGTGTTTTTTTAAAGATTATTAACATATTATTAAACTATTAATCAAAATGGAACAATTTTGGCTACAAATACTTGGAAGAAATTCAAAATAAATTATTTCTTTGCAGTATTAGAAAACTGATGGTAATGAATAACAAAAAAATAATGGTATGCGATGATGATCAGGGCATACTGGATGTTTTGCAGATGCTTTTGGAGACGGAAGATTTCACTGTGATCACTGAAATTGAAAGCCCGAATGTTATTGATCAGATAAAAAGCAAAAATCCGGATCTTCTTTTGCTTGATTTATGGATGCCTATTCTATCGGGAGACCAGGTGCTGAAAAAGATTCGCCAGACCGAAGATATAAAAGATTTGCCGGTTATTGTTTTGTCTGCAAGCGTTGACGGAAGTGATATTGCAGCAGATGCAGGAGCCGATGCTTTCGTAGCAAAACCTTTTGATATGGATGATTTGATTATTAAAATAAAGGGACTTTTAAAAGCGGATCACGCATTACATTAAAAGTAAGCTGCATTTTAAGTCAATAAAAAATCATAAAGAAGCGAAACAGAAATGTATTGCTTCTTTTTTTATGATCTGATTTTAGTTTAAATCTGACCAAAAATTAACCCTGTTTCTTAGCAGACCAATCATTGTACAAATTGTAAATACTTTTGGAATATTTATTGTAAAGTGATTTTATACACCAAACCGAATTATCATGAATATTATATTTACGACCATCAATAAAAAAGCCTGCACTACAGAACTTCAAAAAAAACTTTGGGACGGCGCAGAGTTGATGACACAAAACCAGATTCTCCGAAAATTAGAACTTGCAAAAAGCTACCTTACCGATTTAACCATAAATATAACCATTGATATGGCTAAAGGAATTTATTCTGTAATCAGAAATGAATTGACCGACGAGCAGTTTTTCAAGATACAACGTGCACTTGCCGTAAAATTATAGTTATTGAAATCCTTTTTGAATCTGGATTATATTTCTGTGATCTTCCCTACCGAAGCGATAAGCTCATTCATATCGAAAGGCTTGGATATGAATTTGTCACATCCTGTTTCCAAGGCTATTTTTTCTTCGTTCCTGCTTGCAGACAAAACGATAATGGGAAGAGATTGTATTTTCCGGTCAGCTCTGATTTGTTTAATAATGTCATATCCTGACAAAACCGGCATCCAAAGGTCGAGAAGCAATAGATCGGGTTGTTCAGATTTTAATCTTTTGAGCAATAAGGTACTGTCAATTTCTTTATAAACGGTGTAACCTTCAGGTTCTAAAATCATTTCAAGAACATCCAAAATTCCCTGATCATCATCACATATCATTATTTTTTTATTTTTAATATCCATATTTTATTTTTTATATAAGGGAAGCGTAAAATGAAACGTTGAACCTTTCCCCAATTCAGATTCTACCCACATTGTACCGTTGTGATGATGAATGATTTTTTTGCTGATGTAAAGACCTATTCCCATTCCGGGATATTTTTTTTGTGTGCTTCCGGCTCTGTAAAACCTGTCAAATATTTTAAGCTGATCTTCATGGCTTATTCCTAAGCCGTAATCTTTCACAGAAACTTTTGCAAAATCTGAAACTTTGGAGATCATTACATCGATTTCTGCAGACGTTGGTGAATATTTTATGGCATTTGATAAAATATTGCTTACTACCTGTGAAATTTGAGATTCGTCAACATTTACCATCACTTCCTGATCGCCTTTGATATTTACTCTGAAATTATTATCTGAAAACAGTACATTTTCTACCGAGTTTTTAAGAATATAGAACAAATTACAGGGTTCCATATGTGATTCTATATTACCCGATTGTATTTTAGATGTATCTAATAAATTTGTAATCAATTTATTAAGCCTTTCAATATGAACTGAAACTTTATCTAATGTCTGATTATATTTAGCACTCGAATTACTGCCTGAAAATCTTTGAAGGATTTGTATAAGACCTTTAATCGTCGTTAAAGGAGTTTTCAATTCGTGGCTTGCAATAGAAAGAAAATCATCTTTCCGCTTTTCTATTTCACGTCTTTCCGTAGCATCCTCAATCGCCAGCAAAATCCGGTCTTTATATTGCCCTTCAAATTCAACTCTGTACGCATTCAGTATCATCAGTTTTTTTCCTATGTGAGGAAAATCATGCTCAACCTCAAAATCAATAACAGGATTATTGGTGGGAAGAATCTCCGTAAGAAGGCTTTTCAAAGCATCAATATCCCATTGATGATTTCCCAGCTCATAGAGCAGCTTCCCTACCGTATCTTCAGAAGAAACCTTAAATGTTTTAAAAAAATGATTATTGGCACTTAGAACGATAAAGTCTTCGTCAAGTACCAAAAGGCTTTCTCTTACAGTTTGTATAATGCTGGAAAGGAACATCTCGTTCCCGCGCAATTCTTTGGTACGTTCTTCAACTTTTTTTTCTACAGATGCTTTGGCTTCGCGCAGATCGTGCTCAGCTTGTTTCTGGTCGGTAATATCGTTCTGAACACCAATAAAATGAGTCGTATTCCCTTCTTCATCTTTCACCGGAGATACAAAAAGCTCGTTCCAAAACAAATCTCCATTTTTCTTATAATTTCTGATAATCACCCTGCTCTCTTCATTTTCTCTGATAGAATTTTTAATTATATCTCTGGCTTCCTGATGGCGGTCGTTGGATTGAAGAAACCTGCAGTTGTGACCGATTATTTCGTCTCTGCTATAGCCGGTAATTTTTTCAAAAGCTTTGTTGCAGTAAATAATCGGGTTATCATCCAGACTATTATCTGTTATAATTATACCCGAATTTGAGGAATCCAATGCGTGCTGATACAATATGAGCCTGTTGTTATTTAATGAATTCAAAATATATGTTTTAGTTGGTGTATTGATAAGTTAACCATTATTATGCCTAAGCAACCAATCGAAGAAATATTTATAAATAAAATTGATCTTACTTTTTAATATCATTTTAGCAACAATAAACTAATATGTAAGCAGATTTGGTTTATTAATTGTATATAATTTTTTCATATATAATACCCTTTATATAATGAATATCAATATTTTAATAACATCAGCAACCAATGTACTTCATAGTATCTTGTTTTATGGGGAAAATATCTCATCAGAATTTTTCAGATCATTCCCGCTATCTGAAAGATATAATGAGCATCAGTTTCAGGTAAACGGCTTTATGGCGATAGCTGCCGGATATTTTATTCTTTAGAAAAAGCGAAATTTCAAACTTCGCAGCAGATACAAAAGAATTATAAAAACTTTATCATCTGAAACACCGAATCAGTTAACTAATCAATCTGATACAAAGCTTATTTCAACAGATTTTTCAAAGAAAATCACATCAAGCATGGAAAAAAGGATTGTTGATGGATTGATAAATTTTAAAGAGTCCGGAAAATTTTTAGAAAGAGAATCAGGCTTAGCTGCAATGT
>NZ_JBFRGA010000229.1:0-5682 GCF_052115105.1 Chryseobacterium sp. 2TAF14 | reverse complement strand
CAGCTCCCACTAACGAAATTGCAAAAAACGGTAACGGGAATTTTATTGCCGTCGATGTAAACAATGATGGTGAAATTCAGATCTCAGAAGCAGAGCAGGTAGTGATTCTAAATGTGGAAATGGACTCAGTTCAGGTACACAATACTGTAACCGGAGAAGTTAATTTTCCGTATTATTTTAGCCATCTTCCAGATAATATTTCTGATGCATTGCTTTTTACAAACGTTGAAGAACTCTATATTTCAGATACTAAAAATGCGAATATCAGTTTTTTAAATAATACTAAAATTAAAAAACTGATGTGTATGAACCGCTGGTTCTATAATGAAGGATCTTACAACGGAAATGTCTATGAAGGTGATTTTTATCCGGTTGATTTTACTATAGATAATTGTCCGTCGATTTTAACGATGAATGACATTAGTGCTTATTATCATCCCGGTTTTGAAGGAGAAACCATCTTTAGAATTAAAAACAATCCGCAGTTTAACGGAGCATTGGTTTTAAATAACAGATTGATTTCAGAACTGTATTTCGAAAATATCAATTTAACATCAATTAATATTAATGATTGCAGAGGGCTTGCAAAATTATCTGTTCCCAATATTGCAACACTACAGACGATTAATATTACCAATACAGAAGATTCACATGCTGGCTTAGATCAAGAAATAAATTTGGTTGCAAATAATTGTACCACTTTGCAGGAAATTATTTTAGATGGTGATTATTCTGACAATCATGCAGTTTATTTATCGGCAATCAACGTAAACGGATGTACTTCTTTAAAGAAAATAAAAGGTCTCAATGCTCCTAATATTGATTTTTCGGCAGCCGGATTGGTAAATCTTGAAGAATTGAATTGTGCTTTTCATAATCGCTATGACTATACAGGTTCATCCATAGGAACTGTAACATTAGGTAAAGTAAATACGCTCAATCTTACGGGACTTCCAAAGCTGAAAAAGCTTCTGGCTTATAATCAGCCTATAAATAATATAAATTTTACAGTTTGCCCATTACTTGAAGAAATCGATATTGTAAATTCTGCATGTTTCATGACTGATATCAACGTAAGTAATTTGGTAAATCTTCATACGCTTAAAGCCTACAGAGGTGCTGATGATGGGAATGTGGCGGGAAGCCTTCCTGCGAATTTACAGCATATTAATGCACAGAATTGTACATCTCTAATCAATTTAAATATAAAAATTAACGATAACTTACAAAGCTTAAATTTACAAAATTGCTCAAGTTTACAAAGTTTAATTATGGGTTTGAACCCAATAATGAATTATTTTCCAAATCTGACTAATTTAAATATACAACAGTGTACATCCCTTGAAGAATTGATCGTTTCAAGAACGAAAGTAAATGCTCTCAATACTGCCGGTTGTTCTTCATTAAAACTTTTAGATCTCACTGAGAATGAATTTCTTTCTCAGCTAAATACATCAGGAAGTCCTGCATTAGAAGATTTAATACTCGTCAACACTCCTTCATTAGCCAGTTTAAATACTACAAATAATATCAATTTAAAGAAAATTCTTGTCACCCAATCTCCATTTATCAATCAGTTAGACTTCTCTAATAACGCCATACTTGAAACGGTGTCTTTAGAAAATATGGCAAATCTTACTTCGGTAAATATTAACAACGGTTCTATTGAACAAAATGTTGGTTTTCAAAATTATAATTCCAATTTAGCAGTTTGTGTAGATGATGCCCAATTGACAGCATTACAGGCTCAATATCCTAGTATAAATTTTTCAAGCAACTGCAGCAGTTTATTTACAACCACTTGGGATGGTTCTAATTGGTCAAACGGTTCACCAAATGGTAAAGATGTTATCATTGCGGGCACTTATGGTACTTCTGTAGCTACGCCGGCATTCACAGCTAGAAATATTACGATTAAAAATAATGGTGTTTTAGAAATCACTTCAGGAAATACTATCACCGCTTTAAATGTAATAATTGAAGATGGAGGTAACCTTATTCAGAAAGATGTTTCTGCATTATCTTATACAGGAACTTTCAAAGTATTGAAAAACGGAAGCAGCGCCCAGAATAAATATGCATTCTGGTCTTCTCCGGTAGCCGCTCAAGATTTAACAAGTATTTACGGAACCGGAAATACTCCGCAGTTTATTACTGAATACAACACAGCGACAGATTATTTTGTAAATGCCACTTCTACAACTTCTATCATAGGAAAAGGATATTCTGTTAAAACACCTTCTGTCTCTAATGTAGCATTCGAAGGAACTCCCAATAACGGAACACAGACTTTTACATTAAACACGGCAGGTAATGGCTTCAATTTGGTTGGAAATCCGTATCCTTCAAATTTAAATCTGAACACATTCTATAACAGCAACTCGGCAAGAATCTCACATACATTCTATTTCTGGGACAACACGAGTAATTCGGTAACCACTCAGGGAGGAGCTACAACTACCAACATCGGGTATGCAACATACAATCCTTTAGTCTCAGCTTGGGTTCCTGCTCCGAATATTTCATCTGTACCTGCAGGAGTGATCGCTAATATTGGTCAGGGGTTTATTGTTAAAACATTAAATACTTCCGTAGATCCTTCATTAACTTTCAATAATGACATGAGAACAGAAACCGGAGGATCTTTCTTCAATAAAAACAATACAGCCGGAGAAGGTAAATTCTGGTTGAGATTAAACTCTTCATACAACACGAGCAATACCATCGCTATAGCTTATCTGAATGGTGCTTCAGACTCATTCGACAATTACGATTCAAAAGCAATAGCAATAGGATCTGACGCATTTTACACTGTAGCCGATGCACAGAAACTCGTGATACAGGGCAAAGCAAGCTTTGATGTGGATGATATTGTACGAGTTGGAGCCAAACATTTCGAAAACGGAAACTTTACAATCTCTTTGGTTCAAAAAGAAGGAGTATTCAATAACGGGCAACCGATCTATCTTCATGACAGAACAACCGGAACGTATACCAATCTTCAGAATGGAATGTATTCATTCACAGCTAATGCAGGTGAGTTTACAGACCGATTCGAGATTGTTTATAAACTGAATGTACTTTCTACAGTTGAAACTGAAAAAGGCACTTTTGAAGTGTACAAAAATGGTGAAGATTTTTTTGTAAGAAACGATAAAAATATAGAAAAGGTTGAAATATTTGATGCAGCCGGAAGAAAAGTAAAGATTGTTGAAGGCAATTCGAAGTCGGTAAGAATTTCTCTGGGACAAAATGGAGTTTACATTTTAAAAGCAACTTCGGCAGGTAAAAAATATACTAAAAAAATTATTAAATAAAAAAGAGAACCATGAAAAAAATTTTAATAATGTTTTTAATAGTTTTATCGGGATTTGCTTTTGCACAGAATGATTCTTCAGAAAACCCATTTATATATGAAGAGTCAAATGATTTCCAGGAGGAAGACGTTTTACCGGGAAATCCGGGTGATCCCAACCCTGCTCCGATTGATGATTATATTCCTGCTCTTTTAATTATGACAATTGTACTTACTTTTGTTTACGCAAAAAAGAAAAAATCACTTTACACATTGTAAAATATTCTTTACATTTGTTTTATTAAAATTTATAAACATGAATACATTACAACTTTTCCCGAACCACTATAAAAAAATTGGCTGGTTTATTTTTTATCCCGTCATTAATTTTAGGATTATTATCAATTTCAAATCTTATTGATTTTCCGGAAATCTCTTTGCCTGTTTTTTACAATTCAGGATTTCCTTTGAGCAGTGAAGAATCCGGATTGTTTAAAAACACAGAAATAGATCTCTTTCCGAATCTTTTCGGGATTTTAATCATCATCGGCGGAATTTTAATCGGCTGTTCTAAAGAGAAAATTGAAGATGAGTATATTTCAAGCTTAAGACTAAAATCTGTTTTCTGGAGCCTGATTGTAACCTATTCTATCGTTCTGATCTTATTTTTAACAATTTTCGGAACTCTATTCTTTACTGCAATGATTCTGATGATGTTACCTTTAATTCTATACGTTTTCAGGTTTAACTATTTATTGCTTAAAAAATGAAAAATACCATTAAAATAGAACGAGCTTTAAAGAATATTACCCAGGAAGATTTAGCAAAAAAAATCGGAGTTTCACGACAGACCATCAATGCTATGGAAGCCGGAAAATATGTTCCTTCAACCGTTTTAGCTTTAAAGATTGCAAAATATTTTGATAAAAAAGTGGAAGATATTTTTGAGCTGGAAGATGATGATTAACATTAATTAGATTACTTCTGGAATCCATATTAATAAAATCATAGAAATTCTATGGTTTTGTTTTATATTTGTTTAAAACTAAAACCTCCCACCTAATCCCTAAAAACCTAAGTCAATGAAATTCGGACAAGTAGAAGACCCTTCAAAAATAGATTTCACGTTGCCAAAAGACCATTCAAGAACGAAAGAAATTTTAAAGCAAAACAAAAAAGGGCTTGAAAATATCTCGATTGGCTGCGCAAAGTGGAATAAAACCGATCTGAAAGGCTTTTATCCGAAAGGAACAAAAGATGAACTGACGTATTACGCAACCCAGTTCAATTCCATCGAATTAAATGCAACATTCTACGGAATGCCAAGTTCAGAACAGGTATTAACATGGAAAGAAAAAACACCAAAAGATTTTAAATTTTTCCCGAAAATCACCAATACGGTTTCTCATTTCAGAAGGCTTTTAAATATTGATGATGTGGTTACACAATTTGCCACCGCCGTTCTTAATTTTGATGAGAAATTGGGAATGGTTTTCCTGCAGCTTCATGATAATTTTAAACCGAAAGATTACGAAAGGCTTGAACAGTTTATCAATAAATGGCCAAAAGAAGTTCCTTTAGCGATCGAACTCAGAAATACGGAATGGTTTACTGATGAAGAAATTTTTGATAAAACCTGCGAACTTTTCGAGCAAAATAATATCACCAATATCATCGTAGATACAGCAGGAAGACGAGATATGCTGCATATGAGATTAACAACGCCGAATGCATTCATCAGATACGTCGGTGCAAATGCAGAAAGTGATTACGAAAGATTAGACGATTGGCTGAAACATCTTACCCAATGGAAAAAAGAAGGATTGCAGAATCTTTATTTCTTTGTGCATCAGAATATCGAAAAGGCATCCCCTCTTTTATCAGCTTATTTTATTGAAAATTTAAATAAAGAATGGAAAACTGATCTTCAGATTCCTAAAATGGGACAGGAAAATATGCCAAGTTTATTTTAATAAACTCTCGCTGATTGAACAGATTTAGCAGATAAAAATCTCAAATTTATCAAGAGAATCTTCGCAATGAAAGTATTCTTTTTAGAATTATTTTTTTCTTACCAAAAGAACAAAATTCAGAAACAGTAAAAGGAAGCAAAGCGTTACCCAGATTCCCATCAGCATATTTTGGTAATGGTCTTCTTCAATTTCTTTTTTTGCGATTGCAGAAAGTTTTTCGCTCTGGTTGATGTAATTTTGTACTTCGATCATCTGATCCATATTTTTATTGGGAACAGAATGCTGTGAAAAATAAACCAGATTTTTTTTACCTAAATATCCTGCAATCCAGTATTCATCAGATTTTGTCATTTTCAAATACTCAATCCTGTAATATTCGGGACGGATTTTTCCGATATGCTTGGTTTCTAAAGG
>NZ_JBFRGA010000228.1:0-3669 GCF_052115105.1 Chryseobacterium sp. 2TAF14 | reverse complement strand
TTACCATCTTCTGTAATGAGCTTTTCACCAAAACCGCTGATATAATCGTAATATTCTTTTTTACCTGTTTTAATGTAAAGCTGTTCGGCTCCATCCAACACAATAGCTGAAGGATAGGTCCATTTCGGGCTTTTGCTGAAATCAAGCATCCATGCTTCAGGAAATCTCTGCATTTCGGAAAGCATCATTCTTTCAGACCATTTCAGATTGGTAGGAACTACTTTTCCTGATTGTGAAATTTCTTTTGCCGGTTTTGATGCGACTGCATTTTTTGTCTGTGCGCAAGCTAAGAACATCCCCGAACCTAAAACTGCAACTGCATATATTTTTAATTTTTGATTAATAAAACTCATTGTCATTCAATTTTAAAGTTGATTTTTTTGATTTTTTTTAATTTATGTAAGTAAAAGTACAACTATTGTTTTGTGATAATATCCTGCACCATACTGTGGCTGTAAACCTCAATGTTATCATAATTTTTATCTAAATCTCTTCCGTTTGCATTGGCTTTTTTAGGATCCAGATTGTGTTTTTTTTCCCATTCATCGGGCATGCCGTCATTGTCTGAATCGAGTAAGGTTTTTCCCTGTTTTAAATCAGGAAATCCGCCGACATCTTTTTGCGAATCGATGATTCCGTTTTTACTTCCAAGCGAACCGTTATAAGTAAAAGTACCGTTTTTCACCTCTTTTAAAACACGTAAATCTACCGCATCTCTCACCAGACTTGCACCTCCGATTTTTAAGATTTTTTCGTAAGCATTTTTCGGAGAATCTGTTTTAATATTATTCTGAATATCGTGTGGTTGATTGATTTTAATAGAATTTTTATCTTCTTCAGTCAGTTTATAAGATTCTTTCATTTGATTAAAAACACCTAAATTCCAGTTGTCTGCGGTTACTTCAGGATTGCCTTCAGAAACATTTCCACTGATGTAATATTTTCCCCAGATATTGTAAACTTCAGTTTCCGGTTTTTCGTTTTTATCGATAGCGACAATTCTTTTCGGAGTCATTGTAGCCGGACCCGGTTTGTAATAATTGTTTACAATGTTCACATTCATTCCTTCACCGCCATAAACATTGTTGTGTCCCCAATTATAAATTACATTATTTCTAAAATCAGTTAAATCCGTCAGTGCAAATTTGCTTCCTGCGTATTCTCCCAATCTCGGGTTTCTGCTGTCATGATTCGCATAAATGTTATGGTGGAAAGACGCAAATTTTCCGCCTGCAATTCCGCCGTAACCGTGAGCACCTTTTTGGTGGGCAGAATTTCTTAAGCTTTCCGCGATCACGCACCATTGAAGCGTAGTGTTTTCGTTTACATAAATAGAAACCGTTTCATCAGTAGACCAGCTCATCGAGCAATGATCAACGATTAAATCTTTTATAAATCTTGCGCCTAAAGCATCGCCTTCAAATTTTTTCTGATCTCCCATTCTGAAACGCAGAAAGCGGATAATCACATTATCTGCAGCAACAAAAGTTTCGTAATTGGCAATTGTAATTCCGTCTCCGGGCGCGGTTTGCCCTAAAATGGTTACATTGCCTTCTTTAATTTTTAACGGAGATTCCAGATAAATTGTTCCGCCGGTTTTAAAAACAATATATTTTGCGCCTTTTTGCTCTAAAGCATATCTTAAAGTTCCTTCAGAACCATCGTCTGATAATTTAGTTACGAATAAAACGTTCCCGCCTCTTCCGCCGGTTGTATATCTTCCGAAACCTTCAGCTCCGGGGAAACTCAACGTTTTTTCCTGAGCCGAAACAGATAAAGCAAGCATTGTGAGAATGCCTGTGGTAAAGATTTTATGTTTTAGACTGAATTTCATTTAAAATAATTTAAACTTTAGATCTTATTTAAAATTTTTTGTAAAATTCCAGTTGTCTTTTCCTTTCAGAACGTTTTTTGCGGAATATTTTTTAGCCTGATCTTTTGTCAACTGATGCGACCAAGAAACTCTCTTCGACGGATCTGCTCCGGCTCCTTTAGAATTATATTCTGCGTAGAAAGTTGTTTTTTCGGCATCGGGTTTAGACCAGTTATGCCAACCTTCTTTTTTAATTGTGAAATCGATTGCACAACTTATGAAAACAGTTTTTGCAAATGGTCTCCAAGGTCTTCCCAAATATACGGAATTTGCAGATGCATCACCTGTTAAATTACAGTTAATAAAGATATAACCAAACTCGGCTCCTTCCGGAGTAGAGGCAGCGGTAATATAAGATGCATTTTTTTTGGAATAAATCGTGCAGTTCTCAAAAACGGCGGTTCCGGCTCCGAAAATGTAATCTGTAGTTCCTTCTATGTAGCAGTTTTTAAAATAGTTTCGGGAAATTTTGCTCTTATCGGGATTATCCTGAGTTCCTTTTGTGTATAAAGTATCCTGAAATCCTAAAAATCTGCAATTTTCAAATGCGATTTTGTCTCCTGTAGTGAGAACAGCAACGGCTTGCCCGACTGGTCCTGCATCATTCTGAAAGGTGATGTTTTTAGCTGAAAAATTATCTGAAAAGATAAAGATCGTTGAAGAACCGGTTGTTCCAATATTTTTGCCTTCTGCGTTTGGTTTTGAAGCAAAATCACCATAAACCAGAATAGTGTTTTCTGCATTTTCTCCAATTAAGCTCATCGCACTTTTTGTAGCGGGAATCGTAATTTTTTCTCTGTAAATTCCAGGTTTTATTATAATTTTTGTTCTTACCGATGTTCCTTCCTCAACAGCGTCAATTGCCTGCTGAATCGTCGTAAAATTTCCTTTTCCGTCTTTCGAAACTATGATGGTTTTATCATCTTTAGCTTTGAAAGAAAGAAGACTGATCAAAACGAGTGAAAAAATAAATAAGAACTTAGAATTTTTTAAACCTGAAACCTGCATAAATAGTTGATCGTTTTTAGTTGCTAGTTGATGGGCTGAAATTCAACTTTTAAAAATCTTTTCTGAATTTTTCTTTGAAGAAAAGTACAGACCTTTTCCCGCGAAGGAGGAAGTCTGTACTGCAAAATTAATTAATATGAATGTGTATTTTACTAATAACCATAATCTTGGGTAAGAATGTAATTTGAATTGATAACGTCTAAAGCAATTGGCAACAGCTCTTTTCTGTTTGGCTGGAAATAATAAGCGTAACTCTTGATAGGATCTCCACTGATGTATGGCTGAGTCATTGCTAATCTCCAGTTTACTTTTGTGTAACCGGAAGGTGTTGCTACAGATTGATTTGGGCTGTAGAAAATATCAGCTTTTGCAACTCCGCCTGTTGTATAGAAATCGATGTCTAATACATTCTGCTGAGCTGTTTTTGCAGGAACATACGTTGGCTTTTTGTAGAAAATATATTCGGGAACGTTTGCATAAGCTCCTGTTCCATTCATAAATTGAGTAAGCTTAGTTCTTGTTTCGTTAATTTTAGTTTCTAATAAATTCCAACGGATAAGATCGTATTTTCTTAAACCTTCACCGCCAAATTCAAGCTGTCTTTCTTTTACAATATAATCAAAGAAAGCTGTTTTACCAGTCGGTATTGTTCCTACCTGACCCAAATTCCCTGTATAAGCTCTTTGTCTTACAGCCATTACTGCATTGATCGCCTCCTGAGACGGACCACCGTGCAATTCGTTATCTGCTTCCGCAAACATTAATAAAATATCTGAGTATCTTAACAT
>NZ_JBFRGA010000227.1:0-3701 GCF_052115105.1 Chryseobacterium sp. 2TAF14 | reverse complement strand
TGTTGGTTATCAGTCTGAGCGAAGTCGAAGACTTTTTCAATTTTTGTTCTGGCTTCTAACTCTTGGCTTCCAATTCTAATGACTTTTATGATTCCAACTTCAGGTTTTAATTTTGCTCTCAATTCCAAAATAAGATCATCACTTTCATCGCCGTGAAGTTGAATAAAATTCAAATCTGCTTTTTCGGCAAGCTCTATTATTTTATCTAAATTCTCATTGACAAAAACTCCAACTTTTCCTTGATGATTTATTTCTGATATTTCATCTAAACTTATATGATTCAGAACATATCTTGGTGATTTTTCGTAGAAAATAAAGCCAAGAAAATCAATTTTAAATGCCACTAATTCACGAATTTGATCGAGCTGGGTCAAGCCACAAACTTTGAGTTTGGGTTGTTGGTTGTTGGTTGATGGTTGTTGGTTTTCAGTCATTGTTAAATTGATAAACTGTTATATTGCTACATTAGAAATAAATTCAGAGAATTTGTTTCCCGGGTTTTCATTTTTCATAAAATATTCGCCCATCAGAAAACCGTTGAAGCCTTTTTCTTTTAAATATTTAAAATCTTCTTCGTTGTAAATTCCACTTTCGGCAACTGATAAAATGTTTTTCGGAAGCAGATTTTTCAAATTAACAGAATGTTGCAGATCAACTTTAAAATCTTTTAAATTTCTATTGTTGATGCCAACGAAATCAATGTTTTTATTGATGTGTTGAAGCTCTTCTTCAGAGTGAATTTCCAGTAAAACTTCGAGCTTTAAAGATTGAGCCAATTCTGTAAATTCTAACACCTGACTTGGCGAAAGACAAGCTGCAATCAATAAAATAACATCGGCTCCGATTGATTTTGCTTCGTAAAACTGATATTCATCAACCATAAAATCTTTTCGCAAAATAGGAATCTGGATATGATTTCTTACGCTCAAAATATCATCAAAACTTCCTCCGAAAAAATCTTTATCAGTAAGAATGGAAATTGCACTTGCTCCGAATTTTTCATACGCTGAAACTACTTCTAAAGCTGAAATTTGATTATTAATAATACCTTTTGAAGGAGATTGTCTTTTAAATTCAGCAATAATTCCGGATTTTGATTTTAAAGTTTTTTTCAGAGAAAAAGCTTTTCTTCCAAAAAAATCTGAATCTTTAAGCTGTTCTACAGAAATTTTAGATTTTGAGTCTTTTATTTCCTGTTTTTTTCTTTCTATGATTTTATCTAAAATGTTCATTTTTATAGTATTAATTATTTTTTTGTGTTTGTCATTCAGAACGAAACGTAGTGAAGTGAAGAATCTAAAAAAGATTCTCATTTTGTTCGAAATGACATTATACTAACATTTTCATGAAAGATCTATTCAATTTTATCATTCCAAAAATCCCAATTCGATTAATACTTTTGATCAAGTTCTCTTTCTTCATCCTTGAATAGCCTTTGATTTGTTTTTCTCTCGCAATTGCTTGTTCTACATCTTGAAAATGTTCATAGTAAACAAGATTGAAACATTTATACTTTGTTGTAAAATGAAGTTTATTTTCAGCTGATGGATTTTTATGATGATACATCCTTGTTTTTAAATTATTTGTTATACCTACATAATGAACTGTTTTATTATAATTTGTTAATATGTAAACATAATAATTATGGGTTCCTAATGTTTTCATCAGATTATATTTTAGTTTAGATTCTTCACTTCACTACGTTTCGTTCTGAATGACAAATGCAAAATTTCATCATTTAATCCAATAACAATTCAAGACTTTTTAATGCTTTTCCACTTTCCAAACTTTCCTTAGCAGTTAAAAGACTGTTTTCGTAACTTCCAAATTTCTGGGTGTGATGAAGAGCAACCGCTGCATTGGCCAAAACCACAGCATTTTGTGAGTCTGTACCGTTTCCTTCTAATATTTTTCTGAAAATTTTTGCGGTTTCTTCGATGGTTTCTCCTGCTTTTATATTTTCTGCTTCAACGGGCTTAAAGCCTAAATCTTCTGCCGAATAAATATTTTCACCGCTTTTTGTGATAATCTTGCTGTCTTGAGTAAGGCTGATTTCATCATATCCATCCATCCCGTGAACTAAAACAAAATTCTGATTTTCTTTCTGAAGCAAATACTGATATATTCTTGCAATCTCCAGATTGTAAACTCCAATTACAGAAAACTTTGGTTTTGAAGGGTTTACCAACGGACCAAGTAAATTAAAAAAAGTACGCAATCCTAAAGATTTTCTTAAAGCTCCGACAGATTGTAAAGCCGGATGAAAATAAGGAGCATGTAAAAAACAAATATTTGCTTGTTCTAAATCTTGATTAAGTTCATCTGAAGTTTTTTTAAATTGATAACCTAATGCTTCCAAAACATTGGACGAACCCGTAATGGTTGATGCACCATAGTTTCCGTGTTTGGTTACTTTTTGTCCGGCTCCTGCCACAACAAAACTTGCCAGAGTAGAAATGTTGATGGTGTTTTTTCCGTCACCACCGGTTCCCACGATATCAATGCTGTCATTAGTATTCAAATTAACTGGAACCGCCATTTGAAGGAGTGCTTCTCGGAAACCTTTCAGCTCATCTAAAGTAATATTCCGCATCAGAAAAATACTGATAAAGGCAGTGACTTCAGTTGCATTAAATTTATTTTGAGCAATCTCAATCATAATTGCTTTTGCCTGAGATTTTGACAAAGTATGATGATTGAAAAGATATTCTAATATTTCTTTCATTTTTAATTGTTAATGGTGAATTGTTAATGATTAATTTGATTGGTTTTTAGTCATTAACAATTAATAATTTATAATTAATCATTAAGAAAATTTTCTATAATTTTCTTTCCATCGGGTGTTAATATACTTTCCGGATGATATTGAACGCCATGAACATCAAATGTTTTATGTTTAAGGCTCATAATCATTCCTTTGCTGTCTGTACTGGTAATTTCCAAATCTTCAGGGAAATTTTCGGGATTTACTGCCCAACTGTGATACCGCCCGACTTCTAAAGTTGGAGGTAAATCATTGAAAATTTTATGGTTACTTATCTGAACTGCCTCTGTTGCGACACCATGATAAATCTCTGTAAGATTGATTAAACTTCCGCCAAAAGCTTCTGCAATTGCCTGTTGACCAAGGCAAACTCCAAGGATGCTTTTCGTGGGAGCATATTTTTTAATGACATCCAGCAAAATTCCTGCTTCTTCAGGAATTCCCGGTCCTGGAGAAAGGATGATCTTGTCATATTTATCAATTTCCTCTAACGAGATTTCATCATTTCGGTAAACATCAACCTTTTGATTTGTAATCTGCTCAATCATCTGAACAAGGTTATAGGTGAAGCTGTCGTAGTTGTCGAAGACTAATATCATAATTATTAATTATTAATTATCAATGGTTAATTGTTAGTATTGTTTTTTCTTGTTTTAATGATGCTTGTGATTAGTTTAATAATCTCAACAGCATCTTCGTTTATACTTTCAAATTCTTGTGTTGAAAGATAGTGTGTAGCTTGGAAAAGTTCCAGCCAGTAAAGTGTTTCATTGATTTCTTTTTGAGCAATGGATAATTTATGTATGAAATTTGCTTTGCTTTTGCGCATGTTCACTTTCTCTTACTAATGCTCCCACGCTTGTTCCGCTTCTCAATATTTGTTTGCTTAAAACAAATTCTTTCTTCTCACTCATCAAGTATTGATAGAGTTTTATAA
>NZ_JBFRGA010000226.1:0-3706 GCF_052115105.1 Chryseobacterium sp. 2TAF14 | reverse complement strand
CATCTGTTTTGATGGGTTTACTGTCTCCTACTTTTAGAAACTCTCCGGATTCTAAAACACGCAATAATTTTGCCTGCAGATCTAATGGCATTTCACCTATTTCATCCAGAAAAACAGTTCCCTGATTGGCTTCCTCGAAAATACCCTTACTGTCTTTCATTGCACCGGTAAATGCGCCTGCTTTGTGACCAAATAATTCGTTTTCCAACAAATCTTTTCCAAAAGCCGAACAATTGATGGCAATAAAATTTTTCTTGTTTCTCTTGCTTGCATGATGAATTGCCTGAGCAAAAACTTCTTTACCGGTTCCTGTTTCACCCGTCAAAAGAACGGTAGCATCGGTCACAGCAACTTTTTTAGCCGAAGAAATTGCGGAAGAAAATGAATCTGATTTACCAATTATACTTTCAAAAGATTGTTTATTATCTAGCTGCTTTTCGAGCTGTAAAACCCTTTTGTTGAGCGCTACTTTTTCTGCGGCTTTGTAAACAAGAGGAAGAATTCTGGTATTATCGTCACCTTTTGTTATATAATCGAAAGCACCGTTCTTAATGGCAAGAACACCATCAGGAATGTTTCCAAAAGCTGTTAAAAGAATAATCTCTACCGTTGAAAATTTATCTTTAATGATTTTCGAAAATTCTACCCCATTTCCATCAGGAAGCTTAACATCACAAATCACAATATCAATTTCTGAGGTTTCGAGTTTTTTTAGACCACTTTTCAGATTACCGGCTTCGAAAACCTCAAACCCTTCAAGACTGATGATGCGTGACAGAAGCGATCTTATTTTGGCTTCATCATCGATAATTAAAATAGTATTCAATCGTGGAATTTTTAAAGTTCAAAATTATAACTAAAATTGAGTTGTTGATGAAATATTTTTCCAAATTTAAAATGTATGTTTTATTTAATAAATTAAGATGTTATTTATTTTCACAAAAAAAAGACTGCCATAAAATGACAGTCTTTGCTAAGAGAAGCTATTATATTTATTTTGCTTTAAAATACACTCTTCTATTTGCTTTATTTTTCCATTCAGGACATTTTGAAGCAGGATCGCATTCAGGATATTTCAAATCTTTTTTTCCATTTCCCTGTGCATCAAGCTTGGTAGATTCTACTCCGTTTTTAATTAAATACTGCTTTACATTGTTTGCTCTGTTTTCAGATAACTTCTGATTGTACGCTTCAGTTCCTCTTGTATCTGTAGCTCCTACAACAGTGTAAGACCCGTTTGAAGAATTGATGTAATTTACTGCGTTATTCAAAATCGGAGTATTGTTTGGCAAAATTCTGTCTGAATTAAGCTCAAATTCAATTCCGTCTAATTTAGTTTCAGATTCTGCTACAGTACCTATTCCTGTTGACTGATTTTCAATAGGACAACCGTTGTTTTCAACAGGTCCCGGAACGGTTACACATTTATCATTAAGGTCGATTACTCCATCTAAATCTACATCAAGAGCAACACCAGATCCGTCAACTCTTGCTCCTGCAGGAGTGTCTAATTGTCTGTCCCAGTCATCGCAAACTCCGTCATTATCAGCATCACCTGCTTTACAAACCTCAAGATCATCTACTTTTGATTCTAAAACTTCTGTTCTGTAATAAATTTCCTGCATCGGATCATGCCACATTAAGTGAGATTCATGTTTTCCTAACTTTAATGAAAGACCAAGGGTAGCGTTGATAAAATTATCAGAATTATTATCTTTTCTTCTATTCACCACGGCGTCTCCACCATCAAAACTATCGTCAGTAGTAACTACATACATCACCCTTCCTTCAAGATCCAATCTTCTGTTGATTTTATATTTCAAACCAGCACCACCCTGTGCAAAAAAAGAAAGACCATCTTTAAGTGGCGTAACCTCTGTTACCAAACGTTGTCCTCTTTCGTCTTTTAAATAAGCTCTATATCCAATGGTTCCTGCACCAGCATATCCGTGTAATGCCCATCTGTATGGAGATTTATTATCTACTCTTCTGAAAATATTCGTTAAATTAATATCTCCAAGTAATGAGATTGCATCATATTGAGTTCTTCCTCCGTACTGTCCGTTTGCAGATGCATTTGCGGGCGCAGCATCTCTGGTATAAAATGCACCCTGACGAGTTTCTCCTCTGTCATATTGCAACTTCAGTCCGAAAGTATGGCTAATTGCTTTATCAATACTCAAATAAGCAGAGTACCCAACCAAACTTTTTCCTGCTCCTTCACCAAATTTTAATGAGGTAAGATCTGCATACTGCACCAATGGAACACCTGCACCAAAAGATATTGACCAATCATTGAATCTCTTTGCAGACTGTGTAAATGGCTGTACGTTGGCAGAGCCAGAAGAGAAGGTATTAGGATATTCTCCGTTGCTCGTTACCTTAATAGAATCTTGTGCAAAAGCACACGAGGGTATCGCCATAGCAAGCGATAAAATTGCTAATTTTGATTTCATATAATAATTTAATTTATTGTTGTTTAAAAAAGTACGGTAATACAGGATAAAACTTCCCTGCAAAACCTGTTTTATTTCTCCCAAATCACTTGCCAGTGCGGGTTTTCAGCTGTATCATCTTATATTCAATTACTGTACCAAAAGGAGCATTGGTATACTGTAATTTATCATTACAATCATAATCACCTGATAATTAGCAATTTTAAAGCAATATTTTATTTATGCTGTTTCAATAAAAAAATAATCCGGATTTTATAAATTGTTTTTGATTTATCTAAAATTTATAAGGAGGTACAAATTAATTTCTCAGAAACCAGAAATAAGCATTTTCTGATTCATAAATAATGACACATAAATAAAAAAGGAACCGAATAATTATTCAATTCCTTTTCAATTTTTATATAAAGAAAATTCTATCATCTATATTTTAATGAAAATTATAAGACAAACGGTAAATATCTCTGAAGTAAATTTCAGTTTCTGAAACTTCTTCGTATTTAGGCAATTTTGTTGATGACTCCGTGAATTTTATATTTTGAGCTACAGGTGATGATTTTGGCTTCTTTTTACATCCGCAATACTTCAGATCATTTTTTTGATGATCATTCAGGTGAATGATTTTAACTTCCGTATATTCAAGCTGCTCAGCTTTTTTAAAACTGGCCTGGTTGAAAGTAAAATGAGGCTCACCATGGTAAAAATAGTGATCAACAATTTCCGGATTATTTTTCTGAGACGAATCGGCGTAGGTTGAAGCATGATATCCGCTACATTTTTGACAAAAAGCCACCTTAATATAAATCTGTTCCATACATTAATTTTGCTACAGATTGTATTACAGATAGCATGCCATAATCTTCTTTAAAGCCTAAATAATTATTAGTTTATTTTTTTAAAACTTAAAATGAGCAAAGAAAGACTTCCCCTCTGATTGAAATTTTGTATCTAAGATGACATTTTAATAAGAATTTGTTGCAATTTTATGCCTGATAAAAAAGAAGACAGATTATTTGTTATTTAATCCAAATTCAGATAAAAATTTAATGAAATAAAACAATCTAATTTATGATCAATTTATACCGTAAAACAGCAATTATTGAAGGAATATCTTATTTAATTTTACTTTTTGTTGCAATGCCAATCAAATATTTGCTTGATATTCCGGAACCTGTAAAATATTTTGGCTGGATTCACGGGGTTCTGTTTCTGTTTTATATGGTCGTTTTAATTGTTGCTTCTTTGAAATACCG
>NZ_JBFRGA010000225.1:0-3769 GCF_052115105.1 Chryseobacterium sp. 2TAF14 | reverse complement strand
TTCTTCCACCATGTTGAAGAAACGACGTACTGAAATGTATCTCCACTCATTGCTGTTTCCGTCTAACGTTCTTGCTCCCCAAACCAAAGTTCCTTTTCCTACAAAAGTTCTGATTGCGTTGATTGATTTTCCGGTTGCAGGATGTACATTAAGCGAATCTTGCTCTCTGTCAGAGATTTTTACTGTTGGTGCTACTACGAAGTTCAGTCCAAGATTTGCCGGCGATTTCCATACTCCGGAAGTAGAATCTACTTTAGCATAAACTCCTGCCATTGCAGATGATGGAGCCAATACTACAGATTTAGATTCAATAGCTTTTTTAGCCAGATTATAAAATTCTGAATTTGAAGTTTTCAGTTCTGCTAAACTTGCAATACCAAACGTACCTGTAACTAAAACCTCAGCTTCATTGAAATCATAATTCAAAACTGTTTTCAATTTTGGATGATAAGCCGCTCCATATTTTAGACCCGTTGAAGATACTTTATTTCTAAAAGTAGCTTCATCTCTAAGAACATCCATAATTACAAATCTGTCCTTCATCAATTCTGCCTGATTCAAAGCGCTGTTATATAAAGAATAAACAGCAGTTACATCAACATCATTAATACCAGAAAGGTCAGCAGCATAATTGGCAGCAGCTTCAGCAGCAGTTTGAGCAGTAGTAGAAATTGCAGTAAAAGTAGCGGCAACAGCTTGAGCAGCATTTTTAACACTAAAAATGTTGTTACCAGCAGTTTGAGCAGCAGCTACAACAGCTTGAGCAGCTTTATTAGCGGCTACTTGAATAAGATTATTTGCATCAGTTACAACATAAGTAGCAGCGACAGCAACAGCAGCGGCAACAGCATCTGCTACAACATCTTCATCATTAACAGCAGTTTGAACAGCTTTAGCGGCATTTTCAGCGGCAATTGCGATCTCCTTATTATCTTCTGCAACTTGAGAAGCATCTTCTGCAACAGAAATATCTGAAGCAGTAGGAACCAAACCTTGAAGATCAGGGAAAATCACCAACGTAGGCTCATCTTCTTTTTTTAACAAGTCAAGACCAGCCTGCAATTCACTTACACTAACCGCTGAGTAATAAACATTTTCTGCTCCTACAGAAACGATATAACAAGYACCACCGCCGTTTGCAAAATACATTTGCATCGCGTAGTACATTTTAAAATCGCTTACTTTAGGCTGTGTAGCTGTTGCAACGCCGTCTTTGAATGCTACAGCAAAGGTTTCGGGGTTTGCTTTTCCGAAAAGAGTTTCGTATTCCAACATTGAAGAGATTCTTGTTGGTTTGTTTTTTGGTCCATCAGCGGTGTACCCAATGAATGCGGGAATAGCTGTTTCAACTTGCGCTACGGAAGGCGGAAATTTTGCCAGCTCCTCCACATAGACTCCAGGGGTTTTGTAATTCATTTTTTAAAAATTTAAATTAATATTAATTATTCCTCGAAGTAAAAACTCCGAATGTTGAATCGTGATCGATTGTGTTTTAAGATTGTTGTAATTTGTGTGAGAAATTGAGTATGATAAACTCTGCAGGGCGTACCAATGCTACTTTGATTTCTACGATCATCGTATTGGTAATAACATGGGTAACAGGATCTTTGCTTCCGTAAACTTTTACTTCGTAAGCTTCTTTCGGAGTGCTGCCTGCCAAAGCACCGTCCATCCATTGCTGGTTTAGAAAATTTTCCAGCATGGTTTTTGCGCGTAACCAAGTGTGGGGAATATTGGGTTCGTTAATAAATTTTCCGAGTGCTTCGCCTATCGATTGTTTAATCATATTGTAATAGCGACGCACATGCACATACTTCCATTCGTTGTCTTTTTCATCGCTTTTTTTGTCTTTTCCGTCAAGAGTTCTGGCTCCCCAAACCAAATTACCTTTTCCGGTGAAAGCCCTGATTGCATTGATCGATTTTCCGGAATCATGGATGTTGAGGTCAGACTGTTCCTGATCTGAAATTTTTTCTGTAGGTGCAATTACATAATTAAGACTTACGTTTGCAGGAGCTTTCCACACGCCTCTTGTATTGTCTATTCTTCCGTATAATCCTGCGATTGCTGATGATGGCGGCAAAACAATATGTAAAGATTTTATTGCGTCTTTTATTTGATTATAAAGTAAAGAATCTGAAGCTTGTAAGGCTTTCAATGTTAAACCATTTGCGTTTCCTGTTTTATCTTCTGTATTCAGAATTGCTGTTTTTAATGCATCGAACTCCTCGCTAAACAAAGGTGTACTCTCACCTGAATCTTCAGGCATGATAAAATCGTCTATTGTACCGTCATAAATGGCATTTAAAACTATTTTTGATTCGGTGATCGCTTCTGTTAAAGCCGTTTTGACATCGGCGGTTTCGTTTACTTCTTCTGCAATTGCAATAGCCTGACCTAATAAATCTGCGAGTACAAAACCATCTGCAGATCCACCGGAAATTTCTTCGATAGCCAGATTTTTTAATTCGTCCAGCGCAGCAATTTCGCCTGTATAAAAACTGGCGCTGTCCTGAACTGTTTCCTGCAGACCGGTATGTGTTATTACTGCTTGCTCTTCATCAAAATTATAATTCAGAATTGTTTTTAAATGTGGAAAATAAGCTGCTGCATGATTCGTTGTATTTACTTTAGCCCTAAAAGATTCAATGGTATTAAGGTTATCAGATTGGATTACAGAGTTTTCTTCATAAATATCTAAAATGGCAAACCTGTTTTTGGTTTCCAGCTTTCCTATGGTATAATTGTAAAGGTCGTAAAAATTGGGCTCGGTTAGCGATACCGCCTCGGGGAAAACAATAAGAACCGGATCTTTAATAGCTTTTAAAGTTTCTATCTTATCAAGCCCGTTTTTTAGTGAAGATAGCTGTACTCCCGCCAAAGTTGTATCATAAGTTGCTACGGAAACAATATAACACGGACCGCCGCCATTGGCAAAATACATCTGTAAAGAATAGTACATTAAAAATTCTACTTCCGGCGTTACAAGAGTTAAGCCTTTGTCTTTAGTATCTTTTAGACGGATATTTTCTTTTTTTGCTTTTCCAAACTTATCTTCATATTCCAAAAGAGAGTTGATTCTAAGCTTGTCATTATTGTTATCATTAATATCATAATCATCAGGAATTAGCTCGGTATACCCAATAAATACTGGCATAGCGGTATCTGGTAGCGCAACTGAATAAGGAAGTTTTGTAATTTCTTCAATTGAAACACCGGGTGTTGTTGGATTTGGCATGGTTTAATAATTTGAAAAAATGGTTATTAGTTTTTGTTTTTTTGGTTAATTAACTTTAATGCTTTCTATATTAATATCATTAATTAATTCAACTGAGGTTTCGTCTTTAGCCACGATTTTTATGACACTAATTTTATATAAAACAGAAGGCATTACTTTTCCGCCCAATAATCCCCAGATGTAACTTAGCTGGTCGAAAGGAACAGAGTGCAGCTCGATCCTGAATTTAAAATCATTCTCTGTGTTTTCATTGGGATCATTATATTCTAACACATTATTGGTCTGAAACACTTCGATTACTTTAGAAATATTTGCCAAAGCATTTACATAAGTTACCCTGTTGGCAGAGATCATCACATATAAGTTTAAATACGCCGGCTGACTCTCCAATTTCATGTCGTACTGAGTCGGGTTTTCGCTTATGAGAACCTTATTGTACCTTGATCTGTTTTTCAAGGTAGATTCTTCTTCTACGTTGAGAAGGGTGATTACCACCTTATTATCCGAAGGGTGATTACCACCTTATTATCC
>NZ_JBFRGA010000224.1:0-3778 GCF_052115105.1 Chryseobacterium sp. 2TAF14 | reverse complement strand
CCTTTTTTACTATCAAGGATTTCAGCTTTTTTTAGCTCGAGCAGGATATTTTCAAGAAATTTCAACGGAATTTTCTTGTTTTCTGCAATTTCTGAAATAAGAATCGGGCCTTCATTTCTCTTTTCTACAAGATATGAAAGTGCCTTAAAAGCATATTGAGATTTTTTTGACAGCATTTCTGCAAAAATAGGAAAAAGTTTTTTTAAAGAAACCAGGCAAAAGTAAAAAGATTCAAAGATAATTCTTCAGTAGGTTTTTTGGGTAATTTTACTTGATTCTTTTATCTTTTTACTTGGCTCTTTTTTATCTAAATTTGTGCTATGTTCAGTAAACAGGAAGCACAGCAATTAAAAAAAGAATTTTGGACGGCTTTCGGGAAATCTTTTCCGAGAAAATGGCTTTTATATGATACCAAAATCAAGGATTTTTCATTTAAATTTTATGCTGACAAGAAAAAAGCGGAAGTTTCCATAGACATTGAAATGAAAGATGAAGTTTTCAGGGATGCGTATTATAATAAAATCTGGTCACTCGAAGATATTCTGAGAGATTTTGTTGGTGACGTTCATAAAGAAGAATTTTATACTTTGGAAAACGGAAAAGTGATCAGCCGAATCTGGGTTGAAAAAGAAGGCATCTCTGTTTTCAACAAAAATACTTGGCAGCAGGCTTTCGAATTTTTCGTTGAAAAAATGGATGGCTTTGAGAGGTTTTATTATGAGTATGAAGATTTTATAAAAGATGTTTAATAAAATTTTAATTTTTATACATTAAATATTTATATTTAAACTTTAAACTGATTTTTATATTCTGAATAATATAGAAATTAATCATGATGAAATGCTACATTTTAATATTTTATAAATTTCTGCATCAAAGTAAATATGGATTTAACAATTTTAAAATTTTGGATAGAATTGATTTCAAATTCTCTTACCATAATTACAGCGATTCTCGCACTATATCTTTTTTTCAAAAACAGAGAAAAGATATCATCCGCAATTAATTTTTTATTAAATTATTCCAAACAAATAAGCATTACAGATTTAAAATTCAAAATTGAAAGATTAAATGATTACACTTCTAATGATCAGGTACAGAAAAAAGAAATTATAAATCTTTTGAGTGATATAGAGGGACAATTCAATGGCAACTATAGTTTAAAAAAGTCTCTAGAAAATCAACTACATAAAATTAATAATTTTTTAGAAAACCCTAAAACTCTGAGTGAGCCAAAAAAAAGAAGCTTAGTTAGTGAATTGCGAGAAAGTATCAGAAATATTGACGTTTCAAATTATCAAAACATAATAAGAAGTACAAATAACAATGGCTAAGATAATACAAGTTCTAAATTCTATGATTGCTAAAAATGATAGAATAAAAAATGTAATAAAAAATAATCAAGAATATTTTTTCGTTTACGATGAAAAATATAAATGGTCTATAACTAAAAATATTGATGAAGATTATTTTATTCATTTTTATCCAGATCAAAATAGAAATATTGATGAAATTAGTGCGATTAACGATTGGAATGACTATGATTATGTTACCTACTCAACAACAGATTTAAAAACTCTTGAAGCTATTGAAACATTTAGAGAACTATATCAAATTGTATCTGACAAAGTTTATGGTATCGATAACATTTTTGATGATATAATTAACAATTGATGCAATAAGATGATAAAAGGGTAAAATCAAGCTTATGAGGTTATATAAATTTAGATGAAAAATGAAAGACTGTAGGCTTTACAAAATTTATAGTTAAAAAATTTTAAAAGAATTAAAACTTAAACTTCTGTTTAAATTATTTCCGTATTTTAGATATTCCAAAATATCAAGAAACACTTATACTTCAAGCTTTTCAGCAAGAATAAAATTTGATATTCATGGAAAACAAAATCACAAAATTTTTAATATAAAATGGAAAACAACTCGTTTATTTTTACAGACGGAAGCGATCCCAAAATGATAGAAGCGTATAAAAAAGCGCAGGAAACCTTCAAATATTTCTGGAGAGAACTCTCCTGGGAATACAGAAGAATCATTCCTGGATTGAATCTTGCATGCGTAAAAGCCGCTTTTTCTGAAACAGATCCCGACGGAGAAAAAATTGTAGAACATATGTGGATGAACGACATCAGTTTTGATGGCGATACTGTAGGTGGATATCTCATCAACGAACCTAATGATTTAACGACAATACAGCCCGGAGATTATTTTGAAATTCCTTTAAACGAAATCAGCGACTGGCTTTTTGCGATTATACCAACGCAGAAAAAACAAAACGGTCTTTCAAAGCTGTTTTCTTCGTCTTCAGAGCCGATTCCTAAAGCTTATGGCGGATTTACGATTCAGAAAATGCGTGCAGATATGTCTGAATCTGAAAGAAGAGATCATGATGAAGCGTGGCAGCTCGACTTTGGTGATTTAAATGAAATTGAAGTTGTAAACGAGCAAAAAGAAAAGCCCGAAAACCTCATCGAACATCCGATGAGCAAAAATATGAAAGAAGATTTTGTAAAATTTCTTGAGGAATATCCGAACGAAATCACCAATATCGATGAAAACGGATTTACGCTTCTTCATCGGGAAACAATAGCAGGAAATTTAAGCTCGGTAGAAGTTTTGCTTAAATCAGGAGCCGATAAAAATTTAAAAACAAATAAAGGAAAATCTGCTTTAGATTATGCCAAACAGCTTAATTGGGAACATTTAATCCCTGTTTTGGAAAATTAATTTTAAAAAGAGAAACTTTCGAATCTCTCTTTTTCGCTTATTAAATATCCTTATTTAGTGATATTTTGAAGTGTTTTTATATCTTTGGCTTTTCATAAATAAAGACTTAATCAAGATTGATTGATCTCTTAAATTAAAGAATATTTCATTGCGTAAAATTTACCATCATTTTCAGTTCAGATTTAATCAGAGTTTCAGGATTTTTAATTTTAATCCGAAAGTCAGTCTCCCGATATTTTTGGTTTTTGGAGCGTTGATGATCATTAAATTACCTGAAATATATTTTTATCCGCTACTCTATTTTTCTTTAGCGTTGGTTTTTCATATTAACCGAAAAGATATTCCGTTTATGAGAAAAATTTTCGTTAAAAATTGGAGATTTATAGTTTTCCTTGAATCAGCTGTTATTTATTCTATTTTTCTGTTGGCAAATATCAATTATAAAATTGAAAAATTTGGTTTAATAATGTTTGGAGCATTAATTTTATTCTGCTTTTTACAGCCAAAGTCAAAACCTTTTCCTACGCTACAATGGAATTTTATTTCAAATGATCTGTTTGAATGGAAAAGCTATCTCAGAAAAAATACGTGGATGTTTATTCTTACCTACATTATCTTGGTTGCTTCGGCGTATCATCGCGCAAGTTTAATTTTATGCGGAATTTTCCTTCTCGACTATCTTTCACATGTGTATGAACATAATGAGAATAAAGAAATGCTTGAAGTTTATTTTAAAAAAATGAATTTTAAAGATAAAATTTACAAAAATGCCGTCTTTTTCAATTTGCTTCTTTCGCCAACATACATTGGGTTTTTAATTTTAAATTTTAATGAAAGCTTATATCTTCTGTACTATATTTTCTTTATGAATTGCTATTTTTTATTAATTCTCACCAGAAAATACAAGCTTTATCATCATCACGAAAAAGCCAGTTACTTCAGCATTGCGGTCTTTTTAGAATATTTCGTGTATAGTATAACCGTTGTTCCTGCCTTGATTATGATTCGTTTAAACAGTAAAGAAGCACAACAAAAC
>NZ_JBFRGA010000223.1:0-3833 GCF_052115105.1 Chryseobacterium sp. 2TAF14 | reverse complement strand
TTTTTATTCTGGTTAATTATTAAATTTAGAAATCTGCAGGAAGCTGAGACATGTCTGAAAAAAGTACTTCCCACTGATGCCCGTCTAAATCTGCAAAAGTTTTCTGATACATCCAGCCATAATCTCTTGGCTCGCTATATTTCGAGCCTCCGTTTTCGGTAGCAGTTTTTACCATTTCGTCTACTTCTTCACGGCTGTTTACACTAATAGCAAGAAGTGTTTGAGTAGTTTCTCCTGCTGCAACCGGTCTGTCTGTAAAAGTCTGAAAAAACTCTTCCTTCAAAAACATGGTGTAAATATGATCTTCTTTCATTATTACACAGATCGCTTTTTCGTCGGAAAACTGTTCATTGATGGAAAAGCCGAGTCTCGTCCAGAATTCTCTCGTTTTCTGAACATCTTTTACGGGAAGGTTTACATAAATTTGATTGATTTCCATTTTGTAATTTTTGATGTTAAACTTTTAACCAAAATTACCAAGTCGGCATGAAAATCAACTTGCCATAAGACAAGATTTAATTTTTCTTCGGATGCGACACCAATTCCTTACGAATTCTGCTTAATGAAGTGTCTGTAATTCCCAAATAGGAAGCAATTTGTTTTAAAGGGGCAAACTGTATCACCTGAGATTTTTGTTCTAAAAGATGAAGATAACGTTTGGTTGCTGAAAGCGTAAACATCTCTACTGAGCGCTGTTTGTATAAAAATAACTGTTGCGACATCCACGCTCTACCCCATTCTCTGAGATTCGGGATTTTGTGAAAAAGCTCCTGAAAAACATCAAAATCCATCTTCCAGCATTCGCAGTCTGTAATGCAGACAATATTTTCCTGAGTAGGAATTCTTTGAAACAGTGAAGAAACATCGATAATGATCTCGTTTTCTGTAAAAAAGTTGGTCGTTACGTCGTTCCCGTTGAAATCATTTACAAAAGAACGCGCCAAACCTTTTGCTAAAATATAATATTCGTTGGCCATTTTACCTTCCTGAAGTATCGTTTCACTTTTTTGAAAAATTACTTTTTCGTGCGCCTGAATAATTTCATCAAGCTCTTCCTGAAAGAAAAAAGGAAAATCACGGTAAACGTCGAAGGCTTTACTGGTCATTCAATACATATTTTGAGGTTTTAAAATTAAAATTTTTATCGGAATTGAAGGTGATTTTTTTGAATTTTGATTAGTTGGGAAGGTTTTTAGTTTTTTTAGTTATTTAGTTTATTAGTTATTAAGTTATTTGAACTGTAAAGTAGAATGCAAACAGGTTTTTAAGAATGATGAGTTGCTTTTTGAATTAAATACTTATTATTGAAAAGATTTAAGCAAGCTTTAAGATTAATCTGATAAATTAATTTAAAACAAAGAAAGCTGAATAGGTTTAGATTTTCCAGGTTTTTCAGCATCGCCAAATACTGTTTTACCGCCAAATCTCCAAGAGTTTTGACGCTCTTCTTCAATAACTTCATTGATATCAAAATCTGGTGTGAAATTTTTCTCAGCATCAGAAATAACCGTGTGTAATTTGTTGATTGACTTTAATTTATCTGAATTTCCCAGTTTTGATTTTTCAATTCCTTTTTGTAAAATTGAAATCGTTTCATCATACACATTAATAGGAACCGGAAACGGATGACCGTCTTTTCCGCCGTGTGCAAAAGAAAATCTCGCAGGATCTTTGAATCTTGAAGGAGCACCGTGAATGACTTCGCTTACCAAAGCCAGACTTTGCAAGGTTCGTGGCCCAACTCCCTTCAATAAAAGCAATTCTTCAAAATTTTCAGGCTGGTTTTCCCTTGTCATGTACAAAAGTGTTCCGAGCTTTTTTAAATCAACATCGGAAGCCCGAACATCATGATGATTTGGAAGGATTAAATTTGCAAAATCCTGCATGATTTTTTCTGAATTGGTGCGCGAAATTTCTAAAATTCCTTTGCGGTTTTCGTGAGCTTCATTTGCTGTTAAATTTAAAATATTTCCACGGTTGATCCCCTGAATTCCTTTGTGAGGTTCTTCTACAAAAGATTTCATATTCTCGGAATGCCAATGATAGCGTCTCGCAGTTCCGTCTGCATCGTTCATACCCTGTTGTACAACTGCCCAATTTCCTTCGTCTGACAAAATAAAATTATGGAGATACAACTGATAACCATCCTGAATCGCCGTATTATCAACTTTTGCAGAAAGCTTGCTTGCACGAACCAAATCGTTTCCGTTTAATCCCGTTTTGTCAGCAATAACGAGAAGTTCATTCGGTGTTTCTTTTGAAAATCTTCCTTTTCCGCCACAAATATAAATCCCAAGTTCTTTGGAATTGGGATTAATGCTGCGTTTCAAAGCTCCCATGACGGAAGTTGTAATTCCTGAAGAATGCCAATCCATTCCCATCACTGCACCAAAACTCTGAAACCAAAACGGATCTGCCAATCTGCGAAGAACTTCATTTTTTCCGTAATCTGCCAACATTACTTCTACGATTGAAAGTCCGAGTACAGCCATTCTTTCGTAAAGCCAAGGCGGTACTTTTCCGTAGTGTAGTGGTAAAGTTGCGGTTCCGGAACGTTTCATTTTCTATAGTTGATAGTTGATAGTTGATAGTTGATAGTTGATAGTTGATAGTTGATAGTTGATAGGCAAAATTAAAGCCTTACAATTGAAATACATAAAGCTTTAACATTTTTATTTTTAATGCAATGATTTTTAATTAACTAAAATCAATCGAATCATATTAAAATTATTGATGTGAAAGAATATTAACGAGCTTTCCGAATGGGTCTATCACAAAGAATCTTCGAACTCCCCAATCTTCACTGGTTAATTGGTAAGTAATTTCAAATCCTGAATTTTTTATTTTATCATAAACTTCATCTACATTATCAACTTCAATAGAAAAATCGGGAACTTCGGTGTCGTTTCCGCCTTGAGTTGCAAAACTTATCTGAACTTTTGCTTCTTCGTCATTACCAAAAGTTTTGATCCAGCCGTGATCCATCAATGTTTCGAGACCCAAAATATCATGATAAAATACATCAGCTTTAGATAAATCTTCAGTTTTTATATTGGCTACGATTCTTTTTACCATTTCATTAAAATTTAAGTTTAAAATTAACAAAAAAACCTTGTAAAAATAATTCTACAAGGCAATATTTATTATTAATTTGAACTTTAATGCTTCACAATTTCCTTTACAATTCCGCCTTGAGGTTCCCTTACAGTCTGAGTAAAAATAAATGCTTTCGGATCTATTGAACGAACGATATTCTGTAATTTTCTTACTTCCAATCTTGTAACGATGGTAAAAATAATATCGGCATCCTGACTTTGCTCAAAAGATTCTTTCATAAAACCTCTTTCTCCTCTGTAGACCGTAATTCCTTTATTCATCGTTAAAACCAAAGCTTTTTTAATTTCTTCACTGTTTCCTGAAATAATGGTTACTCCGGTGTAAGCTTCAATTCCTTCAATCACATATTTGGTAATCTGACTTGCAACGAGATACGTCATAATTGCATACAAAGCGGTTTCAAATTTAAGAAAAACGGTTGCGATGATAAAGATAATCACATTCATTCCTAAAATAATTTCGGTAATGCTAAAACTGCTTTTTTTGAATGTTAATAAGGCTAAAACTTCCATACCGTCGAAAGTTCCGCCACCTCGCATAGATAAACCGATTCCAATTCCCATAAAAAATCCGCCAAACACAGCGACCAATAATTTGTCATGGGTCACTTCCGGAAAAGGGACGAAAAAAATGGTGATGATGATTAGTAAAATCGTTAAAAAACTTCTGATCGCAAAGTGTTTTCCGATTTGGAAGTACGCCAGAATGATAAATGG
>NZ_JBFRGA010000222.1:0-3842 GCF_052115105.1 Chryseobacterium sp. 2TAF14 | reverse complement strand
GAGATTATACACACTGTAATGAAAGAAGGGCAAAGCTTTGGCGATTTTCTGCTTTTCTCAACAAATCATATCCTATGAGTGCTGTAGCTTTAGGACCATGTGAGGTTTTAAGGTTGTGTACTGTCAATTTTTTCAGTATGCTTGATATTTATCCGCAACTGTATTCAAAATTATTCAAAAGTTTATCTGAAAGGTTTTACAATCAGATGAAGAAGATTACAAAGAGGTAAAAGACTGTCGGAGAGCAAATTGAAGAATTGGAACCGAAATCATCAGCACGATCTTTAAGCAAAAAAACGATCGGGTTTTGATATTTCCTCAGTATAACAACGGATTAGGAAATAAAAAAAAACCGACATAAGAGAAAAAAATCTGCAAATGTCGGTCTTGTGAGCTTAACGAGACTCTATCGAAACCATTTATTAACAGATATTGATAAGATTTTGAAGGTGGCTTATCAGTTATATCGAAAAAAGAAATGAAGTAATTTATTGTGATTATCAGGAGGATATTTTTTTAAGAAATCTCGACAACTGGTCCTCAAGATTTATCCAATTGAAACTATATTCATCAAAAAACTTTTCATTTTCAAGCGTTGAGGTGAAAAAGGCTATAAGTCATTTTTTTATGTTATTTGTTAAAGGCGAGTATAAATTTGATGAGATTGAATTCGTTTTTGAGACAAATGCTGCTGTTGCCGGCACATATAAAGGAAATGATGCTGAATTACTAAAAGAATGGGAAGATAATCAAGATGAAATGTCTGTTGACCTGATTAAAAGATCTGCGGCAAAAGTTAAAGAGATTGTACTTGAATATGTAGAACCATTTGGCATTAAAGAGAAAGATCCCAAACTAGCAAAAGACTTAGCCGATACGAAAATTATTGTGGGCGAACTGCCTGACAGTGTATGGGAGGATTTTGCAAAAACAATTCATTGGAATTTTGAAGATATTGGTGCAGATCAAGCAGTGCAAAGAGTGATTGAAGATATCTATATGCACATAGACGCTACGGGATTTTCCTCTGCAAAATCAACAAGGGAAGGTGTTTTTGCAAGCCTATATTATAAAATATCTGAAAAATCAATTGTCAGCGATTCAGAGCAAAGAAAACTTGACCATCATTTGCTGGATTCGGTGTTGCTTTCTACAGGAGATGAAGATGACAAATGGTATGGAGAGTATTTTAGCAGTTGGCGTGCGGTGGAAAATATAGAACATTTTCTTGCAGCAGAATTTTATCAGGTATTACATGCGGCTGATTATTGCAAAATAACAAACTATCTGACTCACCACGCTGATATGTGGATAAAATTGCTGAACAAGTATATCAATCTAACAGAAATTCCAATTGTTTTCAAGCGAAAGGCCATTTATGAACTTTTATGGCTGAAATTTAATGGATACAGCTTACCGTAACTATTTAAGATAACATTATCTGCCTGCCAAGTATCCAAAACTTCCAGTTGATTGATACGATTCCAATATTTTTCTTGCAGGTTTTTTTCGAAATATAGCGTCGATAATATTCCACTCGCATACTGATAGTACAAATGTAACTTAATTTCAAAAAGGTTGTCATGGAAATAAATCGCATACTGTGTATGCTTTTGCAGAGATTTCGCAAAAATTCCCAAAAATAGTGTGGAGGATATGGTTGAGGCTCCAGAAATTTTCGCATAGCTACAGCAAGTTTTTGCTCATTGAAAGTACCTACAATATTATCGCATTCTTCTGCGATATAGTTGCGCATATCATCACCTTAACGATAATATTATGGAGTTGCTAAAAAGCTGAGACAAGCGCTCTGCCAAATTTTTTGGTTTTAACAGCTCTTTAATTCGAGTAATTTGCGGGATAAATTCTTCTGAAATATTCCATTTAATGAAATGGGGGAGTCTCTCTAACACCTCCTTCTGCTCTAATAATTCAAAGTCCGTAGCATTATTTTCTAAAAATCCCAGTACTTGCGCTATTTCTGAATTATCTTGATAAGCTTTAGGATTTCTATGAGAGGCGAAAATTCCGCGTACAATATCCAATATTGCCTTTAATGTTTCTAATTTATATTCAGTTAAAACTGATAATTGATAATAGTAAATAAATAGCTGTATAGTCTCCAGCCTAAACATTTGAACACTCTCACTGCGGGGAAGAGCGTATCTTGTGATCGATAAGGAATCACGATCTGTAGCACTAGGTTCATAGATAGTAAAATCCAGGACTAACATCTGTTTCAAAATTTCTCGGATAAGAAAATAATTAGCTAAATGATCTTCTGGTCTATGCTTTAACCGCCTTATAAAATAAAACTGCCTGTTTAATTTGAAGTTTTCAACTACATCTTTTTTTGAATACGAATAGATTCCGGAGATTTTACTATCCTTGGTGTGTTCATAAAGTTTGAAAATCCTGTCAAATACAAATCCATAAAACGCAGGGAACGAAAGARGGCTTGATAATATGCTGTTTATTTTATTGCCTAGGGCCTCAGTAAAATAATTCGGGTACTTTAAATTAGCCTCAAACTCAATCCTTACAGGATGACCATCTTTAACTATGTTGTAAAGATAAAGGTCAACGGCACGCATAGCAATTTCTGGCTTTACATATACGATTCTTCCAACTGTATGTAGAATGCGACTGATTGTTGAAATCTTCATTTCAGTGGTAATTGTTGGATCGTCTATTTCAGCAATCCAACCAACGTACTCATTAAGAGTATTATTTAATAACAAGCCCTTCCCACTATCACCCTCGTCTACACTACTTAGATTTATGATAATATTATCCAATTGAGCGCCGAACGACATGATATAGTTGGAAGCATCAGTTGCGTTAATATTTTCTAAAATTATATCACTATAGTAATCAGGCCTGATGCTTTGCTCATATCTGCCGCTTACAAAGCCGTAATCCTTCAATAATTTAAGAGCAAGAATTATTTCGGGGCGTGCTATGTCGTGAAGACTACTAAGCTTTTCAATTATATGCTGATCGTCGAAATTGAATGGTTCAATGAGAGCAATATTCTCAAGTAGACGTTTGGAGCGAAGTTTACTTATGTTTGCCATTTTGCCAATTCCAAATGAAATTCATCAAAATAATTGCCGACATAGGATTTTAAAAATCGTTCTGCCGGATAGTTTCGATCCTCGTATTATTGAATATAGCCCTTAAAATTGCTATAATAAGTACTGGCCTGCCATATGAAATGTCGATCAATTCACGGATATGGTGCCAATAGGCACCTTTTTCTAGATATGGTTTGAAAGCGGCTTTTGTTTCATGTCTATCGAGGGTAGTCAGATTTACCTTTAATTTTACGGRATCCAATTTACTGTGGGCTTATATCAATCAAACTTAAATCTAATGAAGAACAAATGATAAAAGGTTTGCACGAACCTTTAATATCTGAATCGTTATTTTATCAAGTTCAGTCTGTTATTAATTCAAAAAGAAAAACTACTTCTAAAAAAGATGATTTAAAAGAACTGTTTTTTCTTAGAGGTTTTTTGACTTGTCCTGTTTGTGATCGAAAACTCAGTGGGAGTATTGCGCAAGGAAGCTCAAAAAAATATCCATATTATCATTGACATTAGGCAACCCAATTCCGAGAGATATGAAACGGTGGAAAACCTACCTTTTTGTTACAGAAGAATTTGGAGAACTTTTAAAACTTTCAGAAGTAGAGGATGATGCGCCAAGTTGCAGTTTGGCAGAAGCGCTCGAAAAGCAGGATTTGTATATCAATTCCACTTTGGCACAAATGGGATGTTCTCTTTTATGGGGCTTATTCCGCAACGGACTGACTGAAAACAGAGGGTTTTTTCTCAATC
>NZ_JBFRGA010000221.1:0-3853 GCF_052115105.1 Chryseobacterium sp. 2TAF14 | reverse complement strand
ATTAGTAAATCATTTAAAATTATTTAGATTTACTAATGATCATTTCAAATGTTTGTTTATATTTTATATTTTTTAATGTTTTATTAAAAAATTATCAAAAAAATATTTGTAGATTTAAAAATAATTTTTACATTTGAACAGAATATATATCATAATTGGATTCTTAAGTTTTGAACAACTATATATTTGTCCACATTCGTATATATTCCATATTGGTATTATTATAAAGTTAAACCTTAAATATATAATTATGTCATTTAAAACCATTTTAGAGTACGCAGGAAAGAAGCGTAACGTACTGTCTGTAGAATATGCAATGCTACAGGAGACCGACAAAACAGGAAGACCCTCTTCCGTTACCAGGGGTGGTAAAATTCTTTTAACAGTAGAAGGTACAGGTGAGACCGATCTTTTTGAGTGGATGACCAATTCGTTCGAGAGAAAAGACGGAAGTGTCAAATTTGTCAAAAGAGACAGTGATGCCACGCTGAAAGAACTCAAGTTCACCGAAGCCTACATTGTGAAATACAATGAAAACTTTGATGCGTCAGGAGAAAATCCGCTTACCGAAACTTTTGTGCTTTCAGCAAAAGAGATAGAGCTTGGAAACGCAAAACATACCAACGAGTGGGTGTAAATCCTTATTTATAGTTGAAAATTAACTTATTGAAACTATAAATTAAATACTCTATAAGAACACAAAGATTTCAAAAACACAAATTCTATTTAATTTAATAACAACAAAATTTTACGATCATGTCATTTAAATCCATACTAAAAGTAGCAGGAAAGAATTATAACGTCTTAAGCGTACATTATGGTTTGTTTCAGGAAACAGATGCTACAGGAAGACCATCCACCATTACCAGAGGTGGAAAAATAGAACTAACGATAGAGAGTAACGGCGAGACCGATTTTTTTGAATGGATGACCAATTCCTTCGAAAGAAAAGACGGAAGCGTGGTTTTCTACAAAAGAGACAGCAATTCTACATTGAAAGAGCTGAAATTCTCAGAGGCTTACCTGGTGAAGCACAAAGAAAAATTTGATGCATCAGGAGACAACCCTCTTACGGAAAGCTTCATTATTTCTGCAAGAAAGATAGAAATGGGAAGCGGAGCGTACGAAAATGAGTGGGTATAACCATGAAATAAAAATGGGTAATCTGAATTACCCATTTTTACCTTTTTGAAATATAAAATAAGAATACTGCAATGTGGATATAAATGGTAAACCCGGTCTTAATTTTATCGCTTATCATTTGTAATTAATCATTTATAACTAAAAATATGTCTTTTTTATCAAAACTAGAATTAGACGGCAACAGCTATAATATCTTAGAATGTAAATACAATTTCATTCAGCCTGTTGACGGAACCGGGAAACCGAAAGGAATGCCGAAAGGCGGAGATATCATCATCAAGATTGAAAGCAACGGAAACCCTGAGCTTTTAAGCTGGATGCTGGATCACAATCAGGTAAAAAACGGGAAGATTATTTTTTACCGTAGAGATGCGATGAGCAAACTTCAGGAGCTGAATTTTGAAAAAGCCTATTGCATAGAATTTACCGAATGCTTCAATGGACTTGACAGCCAGCCATTGCAGATAGAAATGCGGCTTATCGCAAAAAAATTCAATATCAATGGAGCTACCCATGAAAAACAGTGGGTAGAATAATAATATTGACCGATAATTAATGATAAGATAACCAATGATAAAATAATTGCAGCGCTGCTGTTAATGACAACCCTTACTCATAAAATCACAAAATATGGAAAATGAAAATTTTGACCTTTCTATATTCGGTACATCCCGAAGATTTGAAGACTGGCTTCAAGATCTAACCAATCCTCTGGTTTATTGTCTGTTAACTTTAGACGGACAGAAATTTTTATCCAAAAACAGTTATTCTGTAGAGCTTCACCAAAAAACAGCCGATCATGACACCTTCAGTATTACCGTTCCTGATGATGCTTTGGATAGTTTTGAAGGTTATGTGATGGAAAACTCTAAAAGCTTATTGGGTAAAAATCTCACCATCACATATTGGCGTTTTGGTAAAGTGAGACAAACCTTTTCGGGTATTATCGGGATGATCCGGAACAAAAAAGATGAAGGCGGCGGCTATGGAAATCTTTATATTACGGGGTTTTCGCCAAGTATTTTACTGGAAAGCGGAAAAGACTGCCAAAGTTTCGAAGAAAAAACGCTGGAGCAGATCGTCAAGCAGGTCTGTGAAGAATATCCGCAAGAAGCCAAAGTGGAAGTATCGTCTAATACTCTAAGCGATTACAACAAAAAATCTTTTCCCTATACCGTACAATATAAAGAATCAGATTACCAGTTTATTAAAAGATTAGCGATCCGTCACGGAGAATTCTTCTACTACAATGGTGAACAACTGATATTTGGCAATAAAGTACAACCCATCATTAAGCTCGGTGAAAATGTAGATTTGATTGATGTGGAATTTGAGATGCGGATGCAGGCTCAGGATTTTGCATTTATCGGCTATGACGCACAAAGCGGAGCGAAAATAGAAAAAGACAGCAATACTGTAAAATCACAATTTAAAGAAAGTCCGTTTCAGAGTATTGCAGTGAATGCTTCAAAAAAAATATTTAAGAAGAAGCCTAAAATGCACTTTAACCATACCGGAATTCAGGATGGGTCAGAAGGTCAGCTTTCAGAAGCTGCCCGACTTGAAAAAGAGAGTCGTGAAAACCTGATGCGGGTGAGAGGAAAAAGTAAAGATCCGGAGCTTAAAATTGGCGGAAGAACACAGCTTTCCGACATCAACAGCAAGGCGATGGAAACCTACCGTATCATAGAGATCAAACATTGCTATGATGGTGAAGATTATTATAACGAATTTGTAGGCATTCCCGATCTGTTCAATGCTGCACCTTATATTGATAGCGAAGCAGTTCCGAAAAGTGAAGAGCAGCCTGCAAGGGTTACTGAGAATAATGATCCTTTGGGAATGGGCAGAGTGAGAGTGCAGTTTGCATGGCAGGAAGAAAAAAGCCAAACCACACCCTGGATCCGACTGATACAGCCTCATTCGGGAAGCGGAAAAGGTTTTCATTTTATTCCTGAAATCGGTGAAGAAGTTTTGGTGGGTCATGAAAGCGGAAATGCAGAGAAACCTTTTGTGATTGGAACACATTACAACGGAAGCGAAACCAGTACTTACCATACAAGCGGAAACGATAAAAAGGTTATTCACACTAGAAGCGGAACGAAGATTATTCTGAATGATGCGGAAGGTAGTGTTTTCATTGAAGATCCAAGTGGAAATACGTATCTCATGGATGGAAATGGGAATATTAATGTTAATGCGCCGAAGAATATGACGTTTACAGCAGGGGAAARTATCAATATGTCGGCGGGGAAAAATATTTTCTCTACTGCTCAGATTAACATCGTTTCCAATGCAGGAATAAATATGATAGATACTGCCGGAAAAGATATTATGCAATCGGCAACAGGAAATATTCATGAAACGTCTGATAAAAGAACCGAAATTTCTGAAAACGAACGAAATGTACAGTCTAAAAAAAGTGACTCTTATGCGGAAAAGGTTACGGTAGTAAGCACAAAGGAAAATATGATTTTGCAAAGTGAAAAAACAGTAAAATCCCAAAGCGGAGAAGAAGGCAACTCGCATTAAAAACGTTTGATATGGCAATTATAAAAAATGCTAAAAACATAAATATTCAAGTCAATAACGAATATAGCTCTATATGTAAAGTTTCTTATGAAGAAGCTGAAGAAGTTATTATTGACGCTCTGAATGAGAACTTGGAACTTTCAAGCCAGAAAAAAGTTGTGATGCAAGGTTTTGGGAA
>NZ_JBFRGA010000220.1:0-6183 GCF_052115105.1 Chryseobacterium sp. 2TAF14 | reverse complement strand
ACGTAGATGTAAGATACTACAGTTCCGCTTCCTACTCCAAATAGAGAAAGACCGTTGAACTCTTTTGCCGGATTATATTTATAACCACTGTCTTTAATGATGATATATTTTAAAATTCCAGAGTTATCAGTTTTATTAGTACCACCATAAACAAGATCTCCTAATTCTGATGTTGAAGTACCTAAAGAGCTTCTGTTTGACGGAGCGTTTCCTAATACAACGATACCTCCCCAATGACCTTGCTTATGAGTAGAACCTTCAAATACAATTGGGTTTGTTGCTGTACCGTTTGCGATCAATTTACCGCCTCTTTCTACGATCAGGTAGTTTGCTCCTTCTGCAGCAACGATTCTTGTACCTGCAGGAATGATCAAAGTTGCTCCGTTTTCTACAGAAAGAGTTCCTGTAAGGTTGTAAACTTTAGATGCATCTAAGCTTACTGTTGTTCCTGAAGCAATTTTACCTTTAAAATTTGCAGGATCAATTGTTGATACGTTTTCCGTTGTGTCATCATCAGAACTACAAGAGATTGCAGTTGAAGAAAATGCTGCTACTAATGAAAAGCATAATGCTGCTCTCAAAATTGTTTTTTTCATAACTATTTTTTTAGATTTATATTTTAAAATTTATAAGATAAACTGATTCCGGCTTCACGACCTCTTGTATAGTTTTGGTGAGTGAAAATACCTGCGCCGTTTTCCTGCTGTATTTTGTACTGAGGGTTTAATAAGTTTTTAGCAGAAACCCCAATTCCTATTTTGTTTAAATTGAAGTTTAAATTAAGATCCAGAATATCTCTTCCCTGCTCATAGAAGTTTCCTGCTTTGTTGGTTCCAATCGCATAAACGTTTTTACCAACGTGAGAATAAGAAACCACAAAATCTAAACTGTTTGAGTTGCTCCATTTATAGTTGTAGCCTAAGTTGGCATTAGCAATAAAATCTGCAACTCCCTGAATGTCGTCTTTAGTCTGTCCGCTAAATTCTGCAGTTTTTCCGCCGTTTTCTTTTGCTAATTCTTCAGGTGTTTTCAGTTCTTGCTCAGAATGCATTACTGTTCCGTTCAGGAAGGTATAAAGCTTAGAATTATTCCAAGAGTAAATATCTTTTCTGAATTCTATTTCCGCACCTAAAATATAACCCCAGTTTGAAATATTAAAATACGTCATATCATTTGGAGCTGAAGTAGAGTAGGTAGTTCTTGCGATTGCATTCTGAATATATTTACCAAAAGCTGCCACTGAAATAACTTCTCCTGACTTAGGGAACATTTCCCATTTTAAATCAAAATTGTAATTGTCTGACGGATTAAGATATTCGTTACCATATACGTTGGTTGTCACATCATAATAAGCAATTGGAATAATCTCTTTTGCCTGTGGTAAAGTATATGTTTTAGAGAATGATAATCTTAAATTCTGCTTGTCATTGATGCTATATTTAGCATTTAATGCAGGTAAAAATTTGTTGTAAGTTTTATTTTTTCTTTTTTCAACTCCTCCTGTCAATGGTTCTGTCCATTTAGTCTGCATATCAATGAAATCGTAACGACCACCAACCTGTACAATAAACTTTTCAGATAAAGTAATGTCTACATTTGCGTGTCCGGACTGAAGGTTTTGCTTAATACCATAATAAAAAGGCTTAAACATATCTCCGGGCATAAATGTCTGATAAGTAAATAAGCTGTTGTTTCCAGGGTTAATGAAAGCATCAATATTATTAGGATCTACAGGATTGATAAAGTTGAAACCCATACCAATCGTTGTATTATCAAATTTTCTGTCTTTATAAGATCCGTCGTAACCTGCAGTGATTTTGAATTTCTCAAAAGTTTTAGAAACATTTAAGTGTCCCAAAACGGTGTTGTCTGTAAGCTCATCAAAATATCTGTGGTTGTTGATTGCGCTTCCTGCCAATAAATTGAAGTTTTCTGCATCAATTGTATTTTGAAGACGGTCTGGTCTTTTGCTGTTTAGCATGTTGTATCCTAAAGCCCAGTCTGCTACCCAGGTTGATCCTATTTTATGATTTCCGAATAATTGATTTACCCAGGTATCTGTAATCTTGTTATCTCCTCTGTTGATGATTACATTTCTGTCAACATCATAAGAATATCCTTCGTATCTTTTAGCTGATTGAGAAGATGAATGAATATAGTTTGAAGTAAAATTAATCTTATTGTTGCTGTTTAATTTATAAGCTAAATTAATTAAACCTGTAGTATTTGTTTTATAAACAGAACGCTGTACGTTGGTAAAGTTTGAATTTGGGTTACCGCTCGCAAAAAAGAAACCTTCCTGTCCCTCGCTGTATTCATAGCTGTTATCAAATCCTGCGTAAGCAAATAAAGATAATTTTCCGAAAGTTGCACCACCCTCAATATTCATATCTGTATTGAACGGGTTTTGAGCGTTTTTAAAATTCCACTTCGTTGTGAACGGATAAGTTTGGTATGGATTACCTTTTATAAAAGTTGTTTCTTTAAATCCGAAGAATCCGGGACCGCCATCCTGAAGTTTAAAGTCTTTTTTTCTATACGTCTGAAAATTTACACTGCTTCCTAAACCAATTCTAAAATAAGGTTTTCCGCTGTGCTCTTTAGACACGATATTGATATTTGCTCMTCCGAAATCACCAGAAAATTTAGGATTGTACACTTTGTCTAATGAAATATATTCGATCATTGAAGTATTGAAGATCTCCAGATCAATATTTTTAAATTCGGGATCATCAGACGGAATTGTTAATCCGTTCAAGGTTGTGCTGTTGTAACGGTCTCCCAAACCTCTTACGAAAATCTGTCCGCTTCCTTCTTGCTTTTGCGTTCCGCTGGCTTTGGTTACAGCAGTTGCAGCATCGCTTACACCTTGTTTGGCTAATTGTACAGAACCCACCCTTTCTATAACCTCTACAGACTTTTTCTGCATGTTGATTAAGTTAGCTTCAGTTCCTTTTTTTGTAGACCCCTTGATGATAACCCCCTCAATTTTCTTCTCGTTCTTTACGGTGTCGTTTTTTTCTTGAGCGTACATTAAAGTTCCTGATGTGGTAAGGAATAATGCAGCGATACTCAGTTTTCTAAAATTCATTTTCTTTTTTACTAATTACTTTCGGTGCAAAGGAAGAAAAGTTTAGCCGTGTAAATGGTTTAGTAAAATTTAAATTTTTCTTAACTAAACATTACGAAAAGAATATTATTGTTAACTTTATGTGAACGATAACCATTGTGTTAATCCATCATTCAAAATTGATTAACTTTGAAACGTAAAAATTGAAAATGAACCAAAAGAAAATTCTTCTAATAGACGATGAACTCGATATTTTAGAGATTCTGTCTTACAATCTGGAAAAAGAAGGTTACGACATTTATACCGCTACAAATGGTAACGAAGGTATAGAAAAAGCCAAAGAAATTATTCCCGATTTAATATTATTAGATGTAATGATGCCCGAAAAAGACGGCATCGAAACTTGTCAGGAGCTTAGAAAGGTAAAAGAGCTGCAAAAATCGCTTATTGTTTTTCTTTCTGCAAGAAGTGAAGAGTTTTCTCAGCTGGCCGGTTTCCAGGCAGGAGCAAACGATTACATCGTAAAGCTGATCAAGCCAAAAATTCTTATCTCTAAAGTAAATGCACTGCTTCAGCTTACTTCTCAGGTTTCTGATAATGCCAAGCTGATAGAAATTGGTGATCTGGTAATCGATAAAGTGAAAGAACAATCGATGTACACATCCGTAGACTAAGAGAAAAATTAGGAATCAACACGATCCAGACTTTAAAAGGAATTGGGTATAAATTAATTGTTTAAACTCAAAAAAATCTTAACTTTACTTAACCTATAAAATTTGTAAAATTGAAATTTTACAGACTTACCCTAGTTTCATCATGTCTCCTCACGTTGGTGATGTTTGTTTTAGTGATTATTTTCGATTCACTGAAAGATATTTATTACCATACTTCTCAGTTTAAGATTGGTCTTTTTGTGTGCATCTTTTTGATGTTTATCATTAATTATGTGGTTTTGGAGTTGCTATTTAATTATTACGCCAAAAAGCAGGTCAGAAAAATTTCAAAAATCCTTCCGGAAGAAATTATTTACAGCGATCAGAATAATATTACACTCAAAGAATTGGGAGAAAGATTTTCAGACTTCAATCAACAGCAGCTTACGGAGATGGATATGATGAAGGAAATGGAAAGTTACCGTAAAGAATACATCGGAAATGTTTCGCATGAGCTGAAAACTCCGCTTTTTTCCATTCAGGGTTATGTAGAAACTTTAGTTGACGGCGGAATAGATAATATGGCGATTCGCGATAAATATCTGGAAAGAATAGGTATTTCGGTAGAAAGACTGATCGCTATTGTAAACGATCTTGATATGATCAACAGGTTGGAAGCCGGTGAAATCAATCTTACCGTATCAAAATTTGATGTCAATATTCTTATTAAAGAGATATTCGATCTTCTCGATCTGGAAGCCGAAAAAAACAACACCGTTCTTCAGCTGCAGACTTTGCACAGCCAGATTTTCGTAGAGGCAGATAAGCAGAAAGTTTCTCAAGTTTTCATTAATTTAATTTCAAATGCGATTCATTACGCCAATAGACAGGAAGCCAGAGTTGTTGTTAAAACAAGTGTTCTCAGAAATAAAGTTCTCATAGAGGTTATCGATAACGGGATGGGAATTAAAGCAGAATTGCTCCCAAGAATTTTTGAAAGATTCTACAGAGTAGAAACCAGCCGGAGCCGAAGACAGGGCGGTTCCGGATTGGGACTTGCCATTGTGAAGCACATTCTGGAAGCTCATAACGAAAATATTACGGTAGAAAGCGTTTACTTAGAAGGCACAAAATTCAGTTTTATGCTCGAGAAAAGTAAATGATTTTGCGAAATGTAAGAAAAAAAAAGTTTCTAAAAAATTATTAAATATTTTTTGTAAAATCTCATTTATTATATATTTGCAACAGGAATTTATCACAATAAATAAAGGCAAAAAAGTAATTGAAATACTGATATGGTTTACAAAATCCGTGTAATATTAGATACGAAAGAAGACATTTTCCGAGATGTAGAAATCAAAGGAAAACAAACACTCTGGAACTTACATTTGGGGATTAAAAGTGCGTTCAATCTTAGTGGAGATGAGCTTTCTACTTTTAATCTTCTCGAAGAAGACGGTACTGTCGTAAAAAGCGTACCGCTTGAAGATATGAGTGATGATGGTGATGGCGAAATTATGTCAGATGTATACATCGATGAAGCATTTGAGTCTGCAGGCGACAAAGCGCAGTTTCAGTACGGGCTGCTTGATCTTTGGGAATTTTTCTGCGAATTAATAGAAATTGTAGAAGAAACCAAAGGGGTAAATTACCCGATTACAACATACAGATTCGGAAACGCGCCTTTAAAAGCACCAAGCAAAAACGGAAGCGCTTCAGGATCGAAAAGCAAAAAATCTGCAATGCCTTTAATGGATGACGATTTCAATTTTGATGACGATTTCGGAGGAGGAAACAGTTTCGAGGATGAAGACGACAATTTCGATGATGAAGAAGACGATGACTACAACGACGATGTTTTCGATGATGAAGATGATGACAACGAAAGATAAAAACTAAATATAGCCCTGAAGTAAAATTCAGGGTTTTTTGTTTCAATTAAATTTAAAACTCAATTCCTTATTTTTGTAAAATCTTAAACTGGTTTACATGAAATGATCACCCAGATTAAGGATTAAGCAGTTTATCTATTTTTTAATCTGCTAAATCTGCACAATCAGCGAGAGAACGATCAGAAAACTGATTAACGGAACAAAAAATGTTTCTTCTATTTTAAAAATGAAAATGAATATGGATTTACCACAAGAATGGAAACACACCACCAATATATATGAAGTTAATATAAGACAATATACCAAAGAAGGCACTTTCAGGGCATTTGAAAAAGAAATGCCGCGTCTGAAAAATATGGGTATAAAAACATTATGGTTGATGCCGGTTACTCCCATTGCTCAGAAAAACAAAAAAGGAAGCCTCGGAAGTCAGTATGCAGCTTCAGATTACACTTCCATCAATCCCGAGTTCGGAACGATGGATGATTTCAAACATTTGGTAAATGAAGCCCACCGTTTAGGTTTCAAAATAATTATCGACTGGGTTGCCAATCACACAGGTTGGGAT
>NZ_JBFRGA010000219.1:0-3883 GCF_052115105.1 Chryseobacterium sp. 2TAF14 | reverse complement strand
CCTACAACGTTCTGAAAACTTTACAGAAAAATGCATTGCAGATTCCTGGAATTCAAAACGTAACGATTTCTACAGGTAGAGGATTATTATCCGGAAACGGTAGTAATAACGGCCTTGCTTTTGTGAAACTTAAACCTTTTGACGAAAGAAAAGGTGACGGATTATCTTCTGAGGAAATTACCAAAAGATTATTTGGTCTTGCAGGAAAAGTTCCTGATGCTAAAGTTGTATTCTTCCAGCCTCCAAGTGTACCGGGATTTGGTAGCAGTGCAGGTTTTGAGATGGTACTTTTAGATAAATCCGGAGGAGATTTTGCTCAGCTAGATGCAAAAACCAATGAATTTATCGGAAACCTGATGCAGAGACCGGAAATTGAATTTGCACAGACTTCTTTCAATACAAAATATCCGCAGTATTTAATGGAAATCAATGTTCCTTTAGCGAAACAAAAAGGAGTTTCTGTAAACGATATTTTATCAACAATGCAGGGTTATATTGGTGGAATTTATGGTGCAGACTTTACCAAATACGGAAAACAGTTTAGGGTAATGATTCAGGCACTTCCTGAAAGCAGAGTAAATGCAGAAAGCCTTAATCAGTTTTATATTAAGACAAGTTCAGGAGAGATGTCGCCAATTTCACAATTTGTGACATTAACTAAATCTTACGGACCTCAATCGGTTGGTCGTTATAACTTATTTACTTCAGTAAAAATTACCGGAGCAAACAAGGCTGGTTACAGTTCTGGAGACGCCATTACTGCGGTTCAGGCGGTAGCTAAGGAGACACTTGATCAAAATTACGGTGTAGAATTTACAGGTCTTACAAGAGAAGAATTAAATTCAGGATCGCAGACTTTATTGATCTTTGCTTTGAGTTTGGTATTTGTTTATTTCATTCTTTCGGCTCAATACGAAAGTTACATTCTTCCATTGGTTGTGGTAATTTCGCTGCCTTTAGGAGTTATGGGAGCTTATTTCGGACAGAAAATAATGGGTCTTGAAAATAACATTTACTTCCAGATTGCATTGATTATGTTGGTCGGATTATTGGCGAAGAATGCGATTTTGATTATCGAATTTGCTGTTCAGCGAAGACATCATGGAGAAACTATTGTAGAATCGGCAGTAAATGCAGCAAAAGCCAGATTAAGACCGATTTTGATGACATCATTGGCGTTTATCTTCGGTTTATTGCCATTGGTTTTAGCAAGCGGAATTGGTGCTGTAGGTAACCGTTCTATTGCGACAGGTGCTGCAATTGGTTTATTGATCGGTACTATTTTAGGGGTGTTTGTAATTCCGGTTTTATATGTGATTTTCCAAAATTTACAGGAGAAAATCAAGCCGATCAAGCACGAAGAAATGAACTTAGCTGAATAAGAAATCTTTAAGATTTAAATAATGAAAAATTTATCAATAATAAAAGGAACAGCTTTGTCAGTGCTTACTGCGGTAGTTATTACTTCTTGTCATGTAAGAAAAGAGTATGAAAGACCAGCCGCTGCAGTTGACGAAAAACTGTTCCGTACCGATATGCTGCCTCAGGACAGCACAAGTATTGCGAATGTTTCCTGGAAAGAGATCTTCACAGATCCTATTCTTCAGGGACACATTACAAAAGCTTTAGAAAACAATCTTGATGTAAGAATCGCCGTACAAAATATCACTTCTGCAGAAGCTTATTTAAAACAGGCAAAAGCAGCTTACGAACCCACTTTATCAATCGGACCCAATTATACTTTTCAGACACAGTCAATTAATACTCAGTTTGGTCAGATCATCGGAGAGAGACGTTATGTAAATCAGTTTGATATTACAGCAACCATCGGTTGGGAAGCAGATTTATGGGGAAAAATGAAGTCTCAGCAAAAAGCCCAGTTAGCAACTTATCTGGGAACTTTAGCTGCTCATAAAGCGGTAAAAAGTGACTTAGTTGCATCGATCGCTTCGGCATATTTTCAGTTGCTGACTTTTGATGACCAAAAGAGAATCATTGAAGAAACTATTAAAGTAAGAGAAAATAATTTAGAAACCACAAAAGCTTTAAAAGAAGCCGGAACATTGACGGAAGTTGCCGTTCAGCAAAGTGAAGCTTTGGTTTATAATGCCAAATCTTTACTGATCGACATTGATACTCAAATCCAGCTTTTAGAAAACACAATGAGCCTTTTGATGGGTGAATCTTCACAAACCATTACAAGATCATCATTATCATCACAAACAATTCCTAACAGTTTAGCTTTAGGATATCCTGCAAGTTTGCTGTCAAATCGTCCTGATGTGATGCAGGCAGAATTTAATTTGATGAACGCTTTTGAATTGACTAATGTTGCCAAAGCTCAGTTTTATCCAACCTTAAGATTAACGGGAAGTGGAGGTGTACAATCGGTAGACATCGATCATTTGTTTAGTGTAAACTCTCTTTTTGCGAATGTTGTAGCCGGTTTGGCACAACCCATTTTAAATAGAAGACAGATCAGAACCAACTACGATGTAAGTTTAGCCAACAAAGAAACAGCGTATCTTAATTTCAGAAAATCTATTCTGAATGCCGGAAAAGAAGTTTCTGATGCCATAAGAGTATTTTCGGTGCAGGATTCTTTTATCGATTTAAAGAAAAAAGAGCTTGATTCTTACAAAAAATCAGTTGATTATTCTCAGGAATTGGTCAACTACGGAATGGCAAATTACCTTGAAGTTTTAAACGCAAGTGTAAACTCATTAAATGCCGAGCTTAATATTTCAAATGCAGAATACAGTAAAATGAAGGCTGCAGTAGATTTATACCAGGCTTTAGGCGGTGGATGGAAATAACGAAAAGTTAGTTATTATATATTCAAATCTTGTTAAGACGTGTGCTGGAAACAGTGCACGTTTTTTTTATTAAATATTTAATAAAATTTGTATATCATCTATAAATACTTACATTTGCATACTTATAAAAAGTAAGGGGAATTAGCTCATCTGGCTAGAGCGTTAGACTGGCAGTCTAAAGGTGACGGGTTCGATCCCCGTATTCTCCACATTTAATTGTAAAAAGCCTTCCTGTTTGGAAGGTTTTTGCATTTAATCAAATTTTCCTCAGACCATTTAAAAATTATCTTCCGTAAAATATTAAACTATAAAATTAAATTGATATATTTGCCCAATTCTAAAAATATAGAGATAACTTGAATTTTAAAAACTATCCTGAATGTTTCAGACTATTTTTAAGAATAAATTGAATAAATAAACTTATTTCATAAACTATTGTAACCTATGAAGAAACTATTTTTGCTTTTATTAACTATTTTTTCATTAATTGGATGTACCGCAGATGACGAAACCCTTGTTGATTATGTAGGAACCTGGTCCGGAACTTACGAAGGTACAGAAAAAGGTCTTTGGAAATTTGTAGTTGCCACCGATGGGAAAGTTACCGGAACAATGTACAATGAAACAAGCAATGAAAATTATAATATTTCAGGGTTTCTAGACAGATCTGGTCAATTAACCGCTGAATTGGTTTTGCCTGCAGACGGACAGTTTAACGGAACATTAAACATCGATGAAAAAGGAAGCGGAAATTGGACGAACGAATCACCAACTCCTGCAAGAAGCGGATCTTGGTCCGGAGAAAAAGATAAATAGATCAACTATTATAAATAAAAAAACGGCTGCAAACTTTGTTTGCAGCCGTTTTTAATTTATTTAAACAAATCCCATTTGTACGACTTGGGAATCTTTTTTTACTGCAACAAAATGAATCACATGATCTTCTTCCGAAAAATGATTTTCAAAAACAACATCGGTCTGGTTTTCCTGCAATTTTATTTTTTCTTCAAAAGATTCTGAAAGATAGTTTTCAAAATCTATTTTTATACTCACAATCGCTGCTTCGT
>NZ_JBFRGA010000218.1:0-8808 GCF_052115105.1 Chryseobacterium sp. 2TAF14 | reverse complement strand
ATTTATGAGATGTCGAAGGAAGATTATTATATACATTTCAGCACTTTATATCCCGGTTTTATTCAAAGAATTCCGCAATATTTACTGGCTTCATTTTTAGGTTTTACTCCGGAATATTTAAGCGAAATAAGAGCAAAATTACGTTCTTAAACCAGTTTAAGATTTTTACAGTTTGCAATTCGCACCTTTGTCCTGTTCATAAAAATAAATGCTATGACAGACAAAGATTTCAAATTTCCGCAGTTATTTTTAAGATTTGCAATTTCTTTGACCATGCTTTCTGCAGTTGCGGACAGGTTCGGTTTTTGGGGTGAAAATTCAGCTTGGGGAAATTGGGAAAACTTTGAAAAGTATACCCGGCAATTAACATTTTTTCTCCCGGAATTTTTAAGCAGATTTTCGGCTTATACCGCTACTTTTTTAGAAATATTATTTTCGTTGATGCTGATCTTTGGTTTTAAAACGAAGGCAGCAGCTTACGGTGCAGGATTTTTATTGCTTGTTTTCGCTTTATCAATGAGCGTTGCTTTAGGAGTAAAAGCACCTTTGGATTTTTCGGTCTGGATTGGAAGTGCGGCGGCTTTTTTATTGGCAACACAAAAAGAATTTTATTTTTCAATAGATACATTAACTAAAAAATCATAAACGTTATGAGTGCAAGAATCAATATGGCAACTGCAGATGCTGCCGCTTACAAAGCAATGATGGGACTTGAAGGCTATCTTCAGACTATTTCTTTAAACCATATTCAGAAAGAATTAATCAAAATAAGGGCTTCACAGATCAATGGTTGTGCATTTTGTCTGGATATGCACACGAAAGATGCAATAAAATATGGCGAAACTCCGCAAAGAATCTATCTCCTGAATGCTTGGAGAGAAGCTTTGGAGCTTTATACGGAAGAAGAACAGGTGCTTTTGGCGATGACGGAAGAGATTACTTTAATCAGCCAAAAAGGTCTGACTGAAGAAACGTATTATAAGGCTAAACAATTATTTGATGAAAGCCAGATTGCTCAGATAGATGGTTCTTTTTCATTCCATGCGATTGAACCTGTCAAGCTTCCCATTTCCACTTTATTAAATGTTTTCGGGTTGAATTTTTTCTTGTTAAAATCGTAAAATCCAAAAGTTACTTCCGATGCAAAACCAATTCCCGTAAAACTTGCAGACGGAATTTTTTCTGTTTTCACCATATTTTCAATTTGGGAAATCACATCATCACCTTGCCGCAAAACCATCAGATAACCTGTCGGAGTTTTGGTGTAACGACATTGATCTTTTTGCTGTGCTTTCAAATTCGTTATTGATGCAATTGTTAATACAATAAAAATATTTCTCAGTGCCTTCATAATCTCGTAATTTTAATTGGTAATGAAACTTTTGCACCAAAATAAAATAATGAAGTCTTATTAAGCTAATTGAGGCTTTAATTCCTTTTCAAAAACAGCAGTAAGATGTTCCCGGTACAATTTCATATCACGCTCGATGTTTGCATTTTTTTCTACGTCATGGAAATGAAAACTATTCATTTTTTCTAAAGAAACGAACGCATTCATCCTGTGAAATCCAAAAAGAGGCCCGTTGTCTACACTTGTTTCGTTGAAAAATTCTCCGGGAAGCGTGAAAGCTGTTTCCGGTGCGTTCCAGCTTGTGGTCACCATATATTTTCTGCCGCCCAACATTCCTCCGGTTCCATAGTTGATTTTTGGATTTTCAGAAGTTCTGCCGTCGCTCATGTAAATTCCTTTGGTATGACCTGCAGTGAAAACTTCATCGATATATTTTTTCAAACCATTCGGCAACTGAAACCACCAAATCGGAGTGTGGTAAATAATATAATCTGCCCAGACAAATTTTTCTACTTCTTTATTTTTATCATAATTTTCTCTTACGTTGGTAATTTTTACCTCAATATTTTCGAATTTTTCTAAAACTTTTAATGTGTTTTCTGCAATAGTCTGATTATATTTTCCTCCTGAATGTCCGAAGTTTTGTCCACCGTTGATGATTAATACTTTTTTCATTTTGTATGATTGTTTAAATTTTACTCTGCAAAGTTATGTTGGGATTTTGTATAATTAAAATAATATAATTTATACCTTTGTATTATAATTCTGATGGATTTGTAAGTGAATGGTGAAAAGTCAATTTGCTTCGCTTGTGAATTTTATCAGATTAAAAAATTGACAATTGACTGCAAAGAAAATTGACAATTCACTATATACAATTCACACCAAAACAATGGTAAATCTCGAATGGTATCGAGGAAAGGTTTTGTTTCATGCGATTTCAGAACCATTAACAAAATTAGAAGAAGTTGAAAAAAACTTCCAGAAATCTACTGAAAAACATACCCCGACGATCAGTGTGGGAATGTGTTTTGAAACTTTTCAGACGACTTTGGAGCAATATGTTTCAAGTCTTGATTTTAATCTGATTATCAGCTTTGGGGAATATCCCGAAATGCTCGATCAGTTGGATAAAGGAATTTTAGATTTAATTATTACCCCTAAAAAAGGAACGTCGCCCAATATTTTGCATGAAGCTTTTTCTTCAGAGCAGATTATTTTGGTAGGCGGAAAAGAGGTTGATACGAAAAGTTTTGATAAGATTTTAAAAACGAAAGATTTCCAACAAATTGAAGACTGGCTGAAACATGAAAAATGGTACGGAACAACCGGAGATATGGAACATCTTTTCCAGTTTTGGCTGATGAATTTCGGACATAAACCTAATTTCAGGCCCAATTATATTGTTCCCAATTTGAATTCGATTATCCGTTGTTTGAAAGGTGGAACCGGTTTGGCTGTGGTTCCGGATTTTTTGTGCAAAAATGAAATTGAAAGCGGTGAAATACAACTGATTTGGGAAGGCGATAAAAAACTGGAAAATACACTTTACTTCGGCTGCCGCAAAAAGACCATGTATCAATCTGAAATCGATCACATCAAAGGACTTTTCCGTCAAGTGATGAGTGGAGTAGAGGCTTGATTTTACTGAATTTTATTTAAGAAAAATTCCCCTCCTTTGGAGGGGTGGCGAAAATTTCAGAGAAATTTTTGACGGGGTGGTCGTGTTTTCAAAACTTTTATAGATGATTTCTACGGAAAGATAAAAACTTTAACTGTAGGTGAGTGTGTAATGTAGGACTAAAACTCTTAGCCCCGATTGCAGTGAAAATCCTTTTTTGAAAAAAAAGATTGTAACGAAAAGCGGGAAAAGCTCCAAAAGAGAAAAAGGTGGAAGTTTACACGTGTAAGATAAGAGATTCTTCCTTTGTCAGAATGACAAACTTTGCAGTAAGAGATTTTGAAATGTTCCAAAATTATTATCTTTGCATCATACAAAACCCAAAACATCAGACATGTAGAATTTAATTTCTTTCAGATTTTATAGACAATAACGAGTGAAGTTATTGCAATTTAACCTTAATTAAAGAAAGAAATTATGTTTTTTTTACACAATATATCCTTTGGGTTTCCGGCGGGGAATCTGCTTTTTAATTCTATCAACTTAACGATACCTTCACACTCAAAATCGGCTTTGGTCGGGAGTAACGGTATGGGAAAATCTACCTTGCTGAAAATCATGGCGAATGAAATTGAACCTTTGGAAGGAAATGTCAATAGTCAGGGTGATTTATTTTATGTTCCTCAAATGTTCGGGAATTTTAATGAATTGACGATTGCGGAATGTTTGAAAATCGATAAGAAACTTGATGCGCTCCAAAAAATTACGAATGGAGATGTGGATGAAATTTATTTTGAAACATTGAATGACGATTGGGATATCGAAGAACGCTGTCAGCAAGCTTTGCAATATTGGAAACTCGAAAATTTAGATCTTAATCAAAAACTAGAAAGCCTGAGTGGAGGACAAAAAACAAAGGTTTTTCTGGCGGGAATTCAAATCAATCAACCTGAAATTATTTTACTGGACGAGCCGACGAATCATTTGGATTTGGAAGGTCGAAATCTGTTGTGTGATTTTATTGAAAAAACGAATTCAACGGTTGTGATGGTCAGTCACGATCGTACTTTGCTGAATTTGGTGGATACCATTTTTGAATTGAGCAATCAGGGAATTTCAACGTATGGCGGAAATTATGATTTTTATGCCGAACAAAAAGAAATTGAAAATGAAGCCTTGCAAAACGATATTCATTCCAAAGAACGGGCACTGAAAAAGGCAAAAGAAAAAGAACGTGAAACGATTGAACGAAAACAAAAACTCGATGCACGAGGAAAAGGAAAGCAGGAAAAATCGGGTGTGGCGAGAATTATGATGAATACGCTGAGAAATAATGCCGAGAAAAATTCTTCAAAATTAAAGTCTGTTCATGCCGAGAAAATCAATGATATTTCCGGTGATTTGCGGGATTTACGTTCATCAGTAAGAAATTCGGATCAGATGAAGGTGAATTTTAATGATTCGAATCTGCATTCCGGGAAAATTTTGATTTCTGCGGAGGAAATTAATTTTAAATATAATGAAGAAAATCTTTGGAAAGAAAATCTCAATCTTGAAATCCGAAGCGGTGACCGAATTTCGATTAAAGGTTCGAACGGTACGGGAAAAACGACTTTGATTAAGCTGTTGTTGGGAAATTTGCAGCCTTCTGTCGGAACGATTTCGAGATCGGATTTTCAGACGATTTATATTGATCAGGAGTATTCTTTGATTGATAAAAAGGCGACGGTTTATGATTTTGCGCAACAGTTTAACGATAATGTTTTACAGGAATCTGAAGTGAAAACCTTATTGTCAAGATTTTTATTCAGAAAGGAAACCTGGGACAAAAAGTGCGATGTTCTGAGTGGCGGAGAGCGTCTGCGACTTCTTCTGTGCGGACTTTCCATCAGTAATAAAGCGCCCGATATGATTATTCTCGATGAACCGACAAATAATGAAGAGAGGTTTTGTTGGATTAAAGATATTTCTTTGTAAATTATAAACCTAACAGTTTTTTAAAATTGTTAGGTTTATAATTATATTTAATTAAATCTTTTCGTTAAGTTTTTTAGAAAAAATCGAATATAAAAATCTTTTATAAAACTTGATTTCTCACCTTAATTAATTTAATTTATCTCTATAAGATTGTTCCAATATTTTTCAAAGGGTATATTTTTATCTTTACAATATTTCTCAATTTCAGAATCATTTGAAAAATATTTATCACAAAATTCTTCTAATTCTTTTTCTGCACCTTTGATATACTTTTCACTCGCAGTTAATAATTTTTCAGTTTGTTCAATGAAGTTTTCAAATTCTCTATTTATTTTACATAATTTATCAATGGTTTTAAAATCTAAATCACGATAAACTGCTGGAAACAATATTTTACTCTGATATGGATTTGCATTTAACTCAATTATTCCAATACCGAAAGATTGATTAAGTCTAGACATTTCTTCCTGTAAACTATCACTAAATTCAAACGCAACTAAATATCCGTAGTTAGACCAACTTGAATTAGAAACCGCTTGAAAATATGCTTTTTTGAGTTCACTATCACTATTAATTTCTCTTTTAAGTTCGTATGAACTTAGTTTAAATGTATCAACACGATTAATTGACTTGAGGAAATTTTGACTTGCTTTAGTTTGAAGATTTAGAAATTTAATTCCAACCATGTCCGGATGAGTCCAGATTTGATTATTATCTTTTCCATTAGACTGTTCATGAAATATTGTTTTTGAAAATGTTTCTGTATTTTTCAAAAAGCTACTTAAGAGTTTATGTAAATCACGCTCTTCATAAACTTTTGTTTTGACTTTTATTTCCTGTTGAATTTCAATTGAAGTTATACTTTCTTCATTTAGTATTTCTTGTTCGATTTGATGTTCATTTTTAGTCAAATAATAATAGTAAATTCCATTCGACTTTTTCAATCTTTTAACCCTAGAATCTCCACTTCTTATATAATCTCCAAGCTGAGCGGAAATAGTTGCTCCTGGAGTTTTTCCTTTTGAAAATATATAATAATTTTTTTCAACAATGTGATTTAATACCTCAACATTATAAACAGGAATTACTAAATCTTCAAGACTTTTTAAAATAGCTTCTTTTACTGTCATTAGCTTAATAATAATTGATTTTCAAATATAATATAATTAAATATCAAAATTATACCATCAACCAATATGATTTCCACCCACCCAAAAATAAAATCCCCCTCAAATTTGCGCACCCAATTTTTTAAAAGTAATTTTGCATGAATCTAAAATAAAAGTAAAATATGTCAACTTACGTAGTTGTAGGTCTTCAGTATGGAGATGAAGGTAAAGGAAAAATCACGGATGTTTTATCGGCAAAATCGGATTACGTTGTACGTTTCCAAGGTGGGGACAACGCTGGTCACACGGTTTATGTAGGTGAAGAGAAATTCGTTTTGCACCTTCTTCCATCGGGAGTTCTTCAGTGCAAAGGGAAGTGTATCATTGCAAACGGAGTAGTGGTAAATCCTAAATCTTTCATTAAGGAGGTGAATCAGATCGAAAGCAAAGGCTTGAAAACTGATCACATTTTCATCAGCAGAAGAGCGCATGTCATCATGCCTTACCACATTCTTTTGGATACTTACCGTGAGGAAGAACACGGAGGAACGCAGATCGGAACGACGAAAAAAGGGATCGGACCTTGCTACGAAGATAAAATCGCAAGAGTGGGAATTAGAATGATCGACCTTCTGAATCCTGAAATTTTAAGAGACAAAATCGAGAAAAACTTAAAAATTAAGAATTCTCTTTTTGAAAAATATTACGGAAAACCGACATTAGACGTTGAAGAAATTTACAACGAATATTTAGAAATCGGAAAACAGCTTCAAGACAGAATCGTTGATACGGAACTGGAATTAAACGAAGCGATCAGAGATGGTAAAAACGTTTTATTCGAAGGAGCACAGGCTTTAATGCTTGATATCGACTTCGGAACATATCCTTATGTAACTTCATCTTCTCCATCTACAGGAGGGGTTTGTTCAGGAGCGGGAGTTCCACCAACATCTCTTCAAAACCTGATCGGTGTTGCAAAAGCATACTGTACAAGAGTTGGAAACGGACCTTTCCCGTCAGAATTAGATAACGAATTAGGAGAAAGCATCAGACAAATCGGTGGTGAATTCGGAGCAACTACAGGTAGACCAAGAAGAACAGGTTGGTTAGACCTTGTTTCTTTGAAGCACGCTTGTATGATCAACGGAATCAATAATTTAGTAATTACAAAATTAGACGTTCTTACAGGAATTGAAAACCTAAAAGTTGTGACTCATTACAAAACTGAAGACGGAAAAATCATCGATTATTTCACTTCTTCAACAGAGAAATTGTACAACTACGAACCAATCTACCAAGATTTACCGGGTTGGAAAGAAGACATCACAAAAGCAAGAAGCTATGATGAACTTCCACAAACGGCTCAGGAATATATCGAGTTTATCGAGAAGTATTTAGGAATCAACGTTTACTTGGTTTCTGTTGGGCCTGAAAGAAGCCAGAACATCATCAGAAAAGAATTATTCTAAGGAATATTTTAAAATAATTAAAAAGAGACTGTCAATTTTGGCGGTTTCTTTTTTTTGCGTCATTGCGATAAGCGAAGYGACAAAGCACTCAAACAAACTATAAATAAAGCTTGTCATTCTGAACAAAGCGAAAGCGCAGTAAAGAATTTCTATATACTCAAACTTACTCACTCTTAAAACTCTCCAACTCAATATAAGGAGCTATTTCCTGCTGTCCACTATATCTTTTTTGTTTTGCCTTCACTTTTCCCTAAGCTGAAAAACAAAAAAGGATGCCGTTTCCATCAGGGCTAGTTATGATGAGGCTTTCTTTTGGAGGGTAGATAAAGATCAGTTAGATGCTTTTTTACAATTAAATTTCTTAAGACCACCCCGGCAAAAATTTCGAAGAAATTTTCGCCACCCCTCCAAAGGATGGGAATTGCAAACTACGATCATCAAGCTTCTATCATCCTGCATCAAAATAGTATTCAATAAATAGTTAATTTTTATTTTATCATCAATTTTAACAAAATGTTTCTCTTTTATTAATTTTTTGGCAGAAATTTTGATATTGTTTCAAAGATTATTTTAAAACCTATTGAAAACTGATAATCTATAATATATTAACAATTTTAATTTTTGTAGTGATGAAACACCTAGAACACAACCAGGATTTTCGGCTGAACGAAATCCTTTTCGAAAACCGTAACAAAGCGTATGGAGCTTATGTACTAAGAACAGAATCAGACAGAATTTTAACCAAAGCATTTTTTATAGGTGTCGGTTTATTGGCTGCGGTTTCTATTATTCCTGTAGTTATTTCTGCTTTTAATTCTACAGAAGTTACTGATAATGGAGGATATGAATTGCCTCCTCCGATTAATATCGTTGAAGTTCCAGAAACTCCTCCTGTAGTGACCCCTCCAAGAACAGTTACGCCACCGCCTCCAAGTGTAAGACAATATAATTCTCAAGTTGCAACTCCTACCAGAAATGCAGACGAAAGTAATATTGTAACCGAAATTCCTAAAGATGCGATTGCTGGTGTGAAGAATGACTTTGAAGCTCCGGTAGCTCCAACGATTAATGTACCTACACATGTTATCTCTGGACCAGGAACAGTTGCTCCGCCAAAAATAGTTCCTGTTGTTCCTGTAGAAGATCCTAATGAAATTATTGGTGAAGGGGGATTGAGCAAGAGTGCGAAATTCGAAGGCGGTATTGATGCTTTTAGAAATAAAGTAATGAATAGATTTGATGTTTCTGCTTTTGAAGACGAAGGTAGTGTAAGTACAATAG
>NZ_JBFRGA010000217.1:0-3905 GCF_052115105.1 Chryseobacterium sp. 2TAF14 | reverse complement strand
GTATCATGCATTTTGTGCAGTAAACAACGGCTATTTAAATACAATTAAAAATCCTATTTATCTTCTTAATCCTAAAATCGATTTTTATTACGTCGCTGCCGAAGAAACAATGAATAAAGGTATACTTCCCAAAATCTTTAAAATTGCAGGCGCTGTTACGGTAAAAAGAACATGGAGATCTGAAGGAAAAAACGTCAACAGAATGGTTGATATGGGAGAAATCGACAATATTATGAAAGCGCTCGACAACGGTTGGGTAGCAACTTTTCCCCAAGGTACAACCGCTGCTTTTGCGCAAGGGAGAAAAGGCACGGCAAAGCTTATAAAAAATCAGCGCCCGATTGTGATTCCTATTAAAATAAACGGTTTCAGAAGAGCGTTTGACAAAAAAGGGCTCCGCGTAAAAGTAACCGGAGTAAAGCCAACAATGGAATTTAAAAAACCTTTGGATATTGATTACGATAAAGAAAATGCACAGCAGATTCTTCTTAAAATAATGACTGCCATTGAGCAGACAGAAGATTTCAATATCTTACACACTTATGATGAAGAAATTAAGGCTAAAAAATCTGAACAGTCTAATTCACAAAACTAAAAACAATGAAGAAGATCTTAGGTGTATTTTTAATCATCTTCACCGTACTTTCATGCAACAGTCAAAAAGTATATCAGGATTTTGACATCAGCTATTCTAAAAGCGGCGGCTACGCTCCTACCTACGAAAACCTTCTTATAAAAGGAAATGATGCCCATTATTCTTTCGAAGGACAGGGTAAAAAAATCAAGAAAAGCTTCAGAATATCTAATGAAGATCTGAAAATTTTGGAAGAAACGCTTTCAAAAAATAATTTCAGAAGAATTGAGGAAGATCACAAAAAGGTTTATGATAATGTAACCACATCGATCAACATCAAGAAAGGAGCAAATGAAGGCAGCAAAAACGACGGAAGTATGATAATGCCTAATTTTAAAACCAATTGGGAAAACATTACAGCCGGTTTTCAGCAAATCATTAATAACAACGTAAAAAACTAAGAAAATAAATTGAGAACTCATTTTATTGCTATTGGCGGAAGCGCAATGCACAATCTTGCAATTGCACTGAAAGATAAAGGTTACCAGGTGACAGGTTCTGATGATGCTATTTTTGAACCATCAAAATCGAGATTAGAAAAAAAAGGAATCCTTCCTGAAGAAATGGGCTGGTTTCCCGAAAAAATCACGTCTGATATTGATGCGGTAATCCTCGGAATGCATGCTCATCAAGACAATCCCGAACTGGCAAAAGCAAAAGAATTAGGTTTAAAAATTTATTCTTATCCAGAATTTCTTTACGAGCAATCAAAGGAAAAAACAAGGGTTGTCATTGCAGGTTCACACGGAAAAACAACCATTACTTCGATGATTCTTCACGTTCTGAATTTCCATCAGAAAGATGTAGATTTTATGGTCGGAGCACAATTGGAAGGTTTCGACTGCATGGTAAAATTGACCGAAGACAATGATTTTATGGTTTTGGAGGGTGACGAATATCTTTCCTCTCCTATCGATTTGCGTTCGAAATTCCTTTTATATCAACCAAACATCGCTTTAATGAGCGGAATTGCTTGGGATCACATCAATGTTTTCAAAACATTTGACGATTATATCGAGCAGTTCAGAAAATTTGTGGCAAGCATTACTGCAGGTGGAGTTTTGGTGTATAACGAAGAAGATGCAGAAGTAGTAAAAGTGGTAGAAAACGCTGAAAATTATTTCAGAAAAATACCTTACAAGACTCCGGAATACGAAATCAGCAACGGAAAAGTCTTTCTTAAAACCGAAATGGGCAATATTCCGCTTTCTGTTTTTGGAGCGCACAATTTATTAAATCTTGAAGGAGCAAGACATATTTGCCATACTTTAGGAATTATGGATGAAGATTTTTACGATGCGATTATGAGTTTTAAAGGTGCATCAAAACGTCTCGAAAAAGTAGAACGTGAAGATAAAGGAATTCTTTATAAAGATTTTGCACACGCTCCGAGCAAAGTAAAAGCTGCTGTAAAAGCGTTCTGCGAGCAGTTTAAAAACGAAAAAAAATACGGTTTTCTTGAGCTTCACACTTATTCAAGTTTAAACCCTGTTTTTCTTGAGCAATACGATCACGCAATGGACGGATTGGATGAAGCCGTTGTATTCTATTCTGAAGATGCTTTAAAAATCAAAAGAATGGAGCCGATTTCTCCTGATCTGATCAAAGAGAAATTTAAAAATGAAAACCTGAAAGTCTTTACCAACGCGGAAGAGCTTCACGCTTATTGGGATTTATTAGATAAAACGCAAGGCGTTTATATGATGATGAGTTCCGGAAATTTCGGAGGCTTAGATTTAACGAAATAAGTCATTGCTTTTTAAGTATCAAACATAAAAACCTTTCAGAATTTTGAAAGGTTTTATAATTTTTAAGAGTAATATTTTCTCGTTATTTGTTTGGATTCAGCATTTTTGCGATTGAAATGGCATCAGAAACCGTATCGAGAGAATAAATCTGCATAACTCCCTGAGTTGTTGCTGCCTGTCCCAGAATATTTTGCTGATTTTGAGCTTTGATGGCGTTTTCAAACAAAATTCCTGTAGAATGCGCTGCAGACTGATAAACATTTCCCAAAGCTATTGCTGGAGATTCTGCTACAACTTTCACGTTAGATTGTGTTACCGCATCTGTAATTTGTTGATTTACTTTCGGATCCATGGTTTTAGTTTTTAGATTTAATGTAAAGTTAAGTCAAAATTCAATTGCAGTCGTTAATTAATTTCTTTAAAATTTCTTCCGTAGAATTTTCACTAAACTGATTAACCGATTGTCCTAACCAAAGATTGACAAACTCACTATTTTTCACGTTTCTTGCAATCCTTCTCATCTCTCCGGTCAGTTTATTTTGGTAAGGATAAGGTAAAATATACTCAGAATTTTCAATCGTTTCAATAAATTTATTTTTAATTCCTCTTGCATAACGTCCCGAAAAACTTTTCGTTAAAACAATATCTTTTTCAGTGACATTTGTAAGTCTTTCTTTTTCAAATTCCTGCAAAGAACTTTCCCGTGAAGCCAGCAAAAGACTTCCTATCTGGAAACCTTGAGCGTCTAATTCTTTTGCAGCCTTTAAAGTTTTTCCGTTATAAATTCCGCCTGCATAAATGAGGGGAACTTTCACAGAATCATAAACCTGTGAAAGCAGTGAAAACCCGCCAATTTGAGGTATATTTTCAGAAACAAAACTTCCTCTGTGACCTCCCGCTTCAATTCCCTGAACGCAAATAATATCGATTCCTGACTTTTCAAGTTCCAGAGCTTCTTCCACAGAAGTGCAGGTTCCGATTAAAATTGTTTCATTTTCTTTTAATTTCTGAATGCTTTTCTGGTCTAAATTTCCAAAAGTAAAGCTTAAAATTTTACAGTTTTCATCAATGATTGCATCAATTTGTTTGTGATAAGAGTTGATTTTTAAAGCTTCCAAATCTGGAAGATGAACTTCAATACTATTTTCCTGCGCCAGGTTTTCTAGATATTTTTTTGTTTTAAAATATTGCTGTTTTAATTCATCCGTCATTTCAGGAATATGATGAACAAATATATTTGCTGCAAAAGGCTGATTAGTCAGTTTCTTAGTTTTTTGAATTAACTCAATAGATTTTTCAGCTGAGAGATCTGCCAAAGCCAACGATCCTAAACATCCTGCTTTTGCCGCAGCAGCAGTCATTTCAGGTGTACTTACTCCAAACATTGGCGCCTGTATAATCGGATATTTTACATTTAAAATTTTGCTGATGGTTTCAGGGAAAAGCATAAGATTTCTTTTATTTAAAATTAGTTAGAGCCTGTTTAAATTTATAATTTATTTTTACCATTAAGGAATTAAGCC
>NZ_JBFRGA010000216.1:0-3922 GCF_052115105.1 Chryseobacterium sp. 2TAF14 | reverse complement strand
GGATATAACCTATCAGTCTCTTTTTTTCTTCTTCAAAATTTCTTCTTTCTTTAATTAAAAACTGAGGCGCAGTAGGAGAATCTTGCGGATAAGATTTTTCGCCTACTACTTTTGGTTTTACGAAAGTTTTCAAAATAAACTTAGCAATAGCTCCCGGTTTTTTGTGTTTTTCGGGCTCGTAAACCATTTCGTAAGAAACACAGCAGTGCGCCAACATTTGGTCTACCGTCATTCTTCCCCACAAACCGTGCGTTTCTTCTACAAGATTATTAATTCTATTGATATAATTCTGAGCGTCTTTTGCGTCAAATACGTTTTCCATTTTTGTCTAAATCTTTGAAAACAAATATATCAGTTTTTTTGTTTCATTGATATATTTTTTTTGAATTTGAATGGTGAATTATTATTGATAAATAAGTGTCGAATTTTCAGCATACAAACAAAACTCTCCACAAAATTTGCGGAGAGTAATGATTAAATATTTTTAAGAATCGTTTATTCTTTAATTTCTACATTGCTGCCTTTTGTATGCGAACTCATCTGCGGCGCATAATAGTTTTGAATGGTTGTAATCCCGTTCGAAAATTTCCCGGATGCATTGGCTACATAATCATATTCGAAGACATATTTTCCTTTAGGCATGTACTCTATATAAAAGTTGGTAGACGCATCTTTGGTTGACTGATAATATCCAAGATTATTTTTCCATTGATAGCCTGAAAGCACATTTATTGGCTCAAAACCTGCAGCTCGCATATCTTTGATGTGGATAAATTCCATCGCGCGATCGGTGTTCAGGATCATTCTTACTGTTACTTTGTCGCCAACTTTCAGCGGGGTTTCAGGAGAAATTTTCTGTAATTCTTCACCGTTTACGGTTTTCACTTTTTTATACAATTCTTTTGCAACAGAAATGTAATTTTCTGAAGATTTTATTTTATCCAAATCTTCATAATATTGCCAGAACAGACCTCCCTGAACAATTCCTGAACCTGGTTTTGTAACGGTAACTGTTGCTAAATTTTTATCTAAAACATCTGCTTTCACAGCAGATTTCACATAACCTGTTGCCTGAGTTTCGGGTTTTAATTCTTTTCCGCCCCAGATGATTATTGCTTTATCGCTTTCAGCATTCGTCCAGGATTTTCCTGAATTTAAAATCGTAAAAATCACTTCTGCAGTTCCTCTTGAACTTCCCCAAGAATTGACTTCTTTCTGCGTAATCAGCCAGATCTTCATGTCTTCAATAAATTTCTGATCGTTTGGTTTTAGTTTATTAAAAACTTCCAAAGCTCCTGCGTGATTCACCACTTTTGAACTGAACCAGCCCCAGTCATCGAGGTTTTGCTTCCAGTAAACACCCTGAGTTTTAGAATCTACCGAAGTTTCTTTTAAGTAATTTAAAAATTTATCCGAAACATCTTTTAAACCGTAATTGCTCGTCAATAAAGCTGTGCGATGCAGTCCGAAGAAGGTAAAATCAGTAATTTTTGTAGTTTTCACTTTTTGTTTCACCAAAGCTTTTAGTGTTGCACCTATTCCTTTTAAAGGATATTGTGTTTCCCAATAATTTCGGGTATCAAGATAATCTAAAGTCCAGTTGTTGATTACATTTTCTTTTTTAACATCAGTGTATTTATTGATTTCCTGATCCACATAACCAATCAGTTTTGCTACCAGTTCTTTCTGCTCAGAAGATTGATAATCTTTCACGTTATCTTTCAACCAAACGTTTATTTTTCCTAAATTTTTAAGAATATAAAGAGACGTTCCATATGAACTCGGATATCCTTGATACCAGGAAAAGCCACCATCCGGATTTTGCAGTTTTTTAAGATCATCCCAATCCTGATTGATTGAATTTTTCATTGTATTGGCATCAAAAAGCAATGCTAATTTTGCCATTTGTTCCTGTTCGTTTTTGCTTTCCAAAACCCAGGGAGTTTCTTCGAGCAACAACTGCTTCAGCTCCTGATTTTTTTCAAGATTAGAAGTTAATAATCCTTTGTTTTGATATTCTTCAAAGACTGTTTTCAGTTTTGGATTGGCTTTAAAAATTTCTGAAGCCAGAACATCGGCAAACCATTTATTAAAGACAACATCTGCAGAACTATTCTGATCATTTTTAAGACTTGGAAGCGCAAACATAATTTCCCAGACCGGATTGGTCGTTAGTTCCAAAGTATTTGAAACGTTCGAAATCGTAGATGAATTTGCGTTTTTAAGATTATCTAAAACAAAAGTTTTCGTCTCGCCTTCTTTCACAAAAATCGGCAGTGCATCGATCACCAACATTCTGTTTGGTAAAACCGAGATTGTTTTTTGCTCACCGTCAGAATATTGTCCAGCTTTTGCCACGATTTTAAAAATAATTGATGAAACGTTGTTTGGTACTTTTATTTTCCACGTTAATGCAGAATTTCCATTTTCTTTTAATTCAAAATTTTGAGCTGCTGATTGTAAATTAAATTGAGAAGAAATATCTTCATTCGTAAATGCATCCAAAATCTGCAGCTGCGCAGAACCGTTAAGTTTTTTATCTGTTAAATTGGATAGTTTTGATTGCAGATTCAGCTCATCTCCTTCTCTCAAAAATCTCGGATAATTTGGGGTAATAGAAAACTCTTTTTGCGTCACCACTTCTTTTTCCAATGTTGCTGCTCTTGCGTCTTTTGTATGCGCTAAAAACATTAATTTCCACTTTGTAAGCGCTTCGGGAGAAGTAAATTCAAAATTCACATTTCCTTCTGCATCGGTTTTTAAATCTGGATAGAAAAATGCGGTTTCATTTAAGTTTTGACGAATCTGAACATTTTCTAAAGCATCTTCAGTCGGAGGAGAATTTTCAACTTTTGGAGCTTTTAAAGGTTCGGGTACAACATTTTGAACAACCATTACCTTTTCGTCTAACGCTACTTCCCTTTTTGCCATACTTGCTCTCGCTCCTGAAACTGGCGGCGGCGGAATATAAGCTGCTGCTTTTACACCTTCCTGACTAATTAGTCCCGATATAGTTTCTAATTCTCTGCTGTAATCAGCAAAATAAATATTTCCGTCAAACCAATTAAACTGAGGAATTTCTACATATTTCCCGTGAAAATACTCTACTCTGCTCTGGAAATATTTTTCTTCAAGATTGGCAGAAATTGCATAAGAAGAGGTAAAAAAATAAGGTCTGTACAGTTGTTGCCAGTTAAAAGTATTTACAGAAAACTGATCCAGAGACATGTCGTACATATTCGCCAAAACTTCGGCATTGATTTTTTCTTTATCATTTCCTGATATTTTTACCGACCATTTTTCTTTAGAATTGGGTTCTATTTTATCTCTGAATGTTACTGTTTCTATTTTCAGCGGCTGTTCTGTATTTTTAATTTTTAAATCAACTGTTTCGGTCTGAACATCATTAAATGCAGCCAACTGAAACTGAATATTTAAACCTGTCACATTTTTATCATTCGGAATTTCAGTTTCATATTCCAACACTCCATTTTTAAGCTGATGAACTTCAGAAACCGTTTTTCCTAAACCATTCTGCACGAAAACATTTACCAACGCTTCGGGAACCGAAGAATAAACATATATTGTAGTTTTTTCACCTCTTAACACCTCATCTTTTGGCTCTAAAACCGTTAAGAAAGTTTTTTGTGTTGTATTTAAAGATTTCTTATCCCAAACACTGAAATTCTGTGTAGCTTTTATCGTGTCTTTTCCTTCAATATTGTATAATTCCAACTGATAATCTCCGGCTTGGAGTTTTCCCAGATCGAGAGATTCTTCATTTCGCTGCGCTCCATTCAGAATGACAGAAGAAGTTTTCCAATTTTTTAATTCATCATTTTTATCATAAAGATCATGCGGAAACTTACTGATAAACTCTTCTTTTGAAAATTTCGGAAGATTTTGCACTTCTGTCTTGAAA
>NZ_JBFRGA010000215.1:0-9450 GCF_052115105.1 Chryseobacterium sp. 2TAF14 | reverse complement strand
GTTGATAAACTGCCCATAAAACTTCCCATTGGCGTTCTCACTGCGGAAACGATGAATACTTCTTTCATATTTTTTTCTTTTATACTTTAAGTTTAATTTTCTTTTTTAGCTTTTATGAAAAGCATAATGAATGCTCCCAAAAATTCGGCAATCCATCCCCATTGTAGCTTTACCGTTCCTGCCAAAGCTTTCGTCCAGGACTTAAACGGTAAAAAGCTGAAGTAGCTTGAAGCCTGATATTTTGTGGCAAATAAGGTAAATACAAATAAAATAATCAGAAATACAGCAAAAATATTGACAAGCTTGGCGCGGTTGTTTACAATCCCGAAAAGGGCACATGCACAGAATAGCCAGCAAAATATCGCCAGATAATGATCGACCTGCCAATAATTCCAGTTTCCTATGATGGGAACATGAACCAGTGGTAAAAAGCTTCCGACCACGACCAAAAGCAATCCTAAAAGCTGCAAATTTTTCATTCCTTTATTTTACAATTTTAAATGAATCTCAGAATGCCAAAATACAAAAAAAAACATACTTTTTATAAGTATGCTTTAAAATCATTTATTTAAGAATGACAATATTATTTAGATAAAAATATTAAACAATATTTATTAATTAATTAACATTAACTTAATTTTAATGTATATTTAAAAATTAATAATTGCTATTTATAAACCAATTTGTAGACTATATCAACTGTTGGCAAACTATTATCATTAAAAGTATTGTAAAATCTTTCTGAAAATTAAAATGTAAGCGCCCAAAGATCTATACCAATTTGCACTCCTCTTTTGTTACGAATTAATGCATCATTGTTGAAAACAGGTGTAAAATCTTTCATCACATAAATATTAAACCCGAAATATTCAATAGAGATTTTGCCTCCGAAAATAAAAGGATTTAGCCCTTTTGAAACGCCTTCCCGAATATCCATTCTATTTCCGAAATCATTTTTATACTGAAGATGAATTCTGTCATTGACCTTCACTCCTCCGTAAAGCCCCACTCCTACACGCAATTGTTTTTTGGTGTTATCAATATAACGTGCTCCGTTATAGTCTTTATATTTCGGATTTAAAACGAAAATTGCTTCGACTGGAACATAAATGTAATCTGTTCTCAACCATGCGTTTTTAAAATTATTTCCTGTAAACTCAGTAATGTAAAGATTTTTATCATCCTGAGCGAAAATTTTATCCCCACTCGGAATAACTGTATCAAGTCTCCAGCCTAAACCAAGACGGTAAAAAACAGAGCTTGTGGTTTTTCCTAATTGATTTTCGTAACGCAGAGAGAAATTTCCGGACATTGAGTTTTTTAATTCATTTCCTTTAGAAAAATTAAAAAATTTGTTATCTGTAAAATTGATCAGTGAAATTCCTGCAACATAGCCGAAACTTTCCAGATAATTTTTAGGATCTTCAGGCTCATCAAACTCAGGCTGCTCAAATGTAAGATCCAGCAAAGCGCCTCTTGCTGTTCTGAACAGACTATTTTTTTTATCGATATTACTTTTAAAAAGTGCTCTTCTGACCGTTTTGCCGGTAATTTCTTCGTATTCGTCTTTTTGACGGTCAATCTCATCGTTTATAATCGCTTCATAGCGAATGGCAGCTGTATTTTTCTGCTCATTCATCTCGCTTTCAGAGATCTCACCGGCTTTCATTTTTTTCTCAAGCAGATCAAATTCAGCATTCATTTTATTTCGTTCTTCAACGACCACGCTGTCGATTTTGTTGGTATAATTTTCCATCTGTTTCTTCAAAGTTACTTTACTTTGGGAATAGCTGATCGAGAACAAGAACATAAAAGCTCCTGTTAAAAGTATTTTTAGCTTCATATCTGATGATTTATTTTTGTTCGTCTGTGTTGTTACTGCCGTTAAAAATGGTGATGATTTCCGGGCTTACATTGATTCTGTTAATCGTAATAATCCCAAGTCTTTTTACATTTTCCTGTGCATTTTCTTTCTTTTCAATACTATATTTTCGCTGAAAAATTAAATCGTTTGCTGTAACGTATTTTACTTTCGTTTCTTTTACAACAGGTTTCGTTGCCATTAATTGAGGAGATTCAGAAATATGCTGTTCAGGTTTGGTATTCATCTCAATCTCTGGTTTTATATTGATCTGAGATTGTGGATTTTCAATTTTTAGAGTTTCTTTTAAAACTTCAGGTTGACTTTGAACCCATATTTCCGATTGCTTTTTCTGAATTTTTTCTGATTTAACAATAATTTCAGAAGTAATATTTTGATTTTCATCATCATTAGCATCAGATTCAATAGTTTTTGTTGGTTTAAAATTATTTTCATCCGGATTTTTAGCTGCAATTACTTCTTTAGGTTTTAAAGACTGATCAGAGTTAAAGTAAAACACAGTTCCTAATGATACCAGAACAGCAATTACCGCAGCATATTTCCACCATTGAAAGAGTGGTTTTTGTACCGTTTCAGAATCTTTGTCTAATCCAAGTTCGATTTGATTCCAAAGATGATCAGAAGGCTTTATTTCAAGGTTTTCGTAGTCAGTTTTTAACTGTTTCCGTATTTTTTTGTCCATTTTCTTTTGATTTTAAATAATCAGCAATCCATTTTTTGGCTTTGCTGAGCTGGCTTTTGCTTGTTCCTTCAGAGATATTCAGAATTTCTGCAATTTCCTGATGCTTTTTATCTTCAAAAACGTAGAGGTTAAAAATCAGTCGGTAACCAGTCGGCATTTGAGAAAAAATTTCTTCGATATTGATTTCTCTTAAACTGTCGTTCAGTTCATCTTCGGAAAACTCATCAGCAACTTCAATATCTGTGTACAAAATATTTTTATTTTTCCTCACAAAAGTTATTGAGTCATTTACTACAATTTTCCTCAGCCAAAAGGGAAAGCTTTCCCAGTCTTTGCAATCGTTGATTTTATTGAAACATTTTAGAAAAGCATTCATTAAAATATCTTCCGCATCGTGAATATTATTGGTGTAAGAATTTGCAACCGCCAACATTTTAGCTGAAAACAAATCATAAAGCGCTTTCTGAGCTCTCCGATCATGTTTTTTGGCAAGTTTAAAATTCTCTTCTAAATGCTTCATTGATTAGTTTTCTACCTATAAGACTGCGGAAATTGAAAATGGTTGCCTAAAAGTAAAAAAAATTGCACTTTTTTTTCAAAAGTGCAATCTGATATATCTTTATTGCTGAAATAAATTAATGTTTAATTTCTCTCAGCTGATCCGGATTGTGTTTATGCTTGAAAATAATGGCAAATAAAACGGTCACAACCAATGCATAACCTGCAAAAATATACCATGAAGTCTGCCATCCTGCAAGCTGCAAAGCGGGATCAGTTTGTGAAAAAACATAATGATTTACCACTTCCTGAGCTCCCAACATTCCAATGGTAGCCCCAAAACCGTTGGTCATCATCATAAAAACTCCCTGTGCGCTCGAACGAATGCTTTTATCTGTTTCTTTATCAACAAATAACGATCCTGAAACGTTGAAGAAATCGAAAGCAATTCCGTAAACGATCATCGATAGAATAAACATCCAAACTCCTCCGCCAGGATTTCCCGTTGCAAACAAACCGAATCTTAAAACCCAGGCAAACATTGCCATCAACATTACTTTTTTAATGCCGTATCGTTTTAAAAAGAAAGGAATTAATAAGATACAAAGCGTTTCTGAAACTTGTGATAATGAAATCAAAGCATTGGCATTGTTTGAACCCCATGTATCTGCAAATTCAGGAATAACTTTAAAACTCGTTATGAAAGGGTTTGCATAACCGTTGGTAATTTGTAAAGACACGCCCAAAAACATTGAAAATATTTTATTTACAGGGCAATTCGGCAATGTAAATGAATAAACAAATAGAATAATTCCTAAAACCCCGGAAACAAAAAACTGGCTGTAACTATTCTGAAAGCTTGGAAAATCTGCTTCATTTGAAAAATTAAAACTGAAATCTCCGTTCTGAATACCTGCAAAATTCACAAATAACATGGCACAGATAAAACCTACCGTTCCCATTGTTCGGATGGGCGGAAATGATTTTATCGTATCAAAATTATTGTTAACTAAAACAGTGTAAGCAACAGAATTGGAAAGTGCAATTGTCGGCATATAGAAGGTAACGCTCAGACTATACAAAAGAAACAGTTTCGAAAACTCTACATCTGCTCCTGCAGACATACCGTAATAACCTGCCCAAATAAGGAAAGCCGCTGCAAGAAAATGCGAAATCCCAAGAAGCTTCTGAGCCTGAATCCACCGGTCTGCAATAATTCCCATGATTGCAGGCATAAAAATGGAAACAATCCCCTGCATTGCATAGAAAAGCCCGATTTTGGAACCTAATCCTACGGAGCCTAAATAATTCCCCATGGAAGTAAGATAAGCTCCCCAAACCCCAAACTGCAAAAAGCTCAGGATGGTCAAACGTAATTTTAAATTCATCTTATAATTGTAAATATCTCTTTAATCTATTTTCTTTTTTCGCCTTTTGATCTCCTCCTGAATTTCAAGAGCGGTATCAAAATCTTCTTCTTTCACAGCTTCATCAAGCAATTTTTGTAATTCTTCCATTGAGACAGACGATAAACTGTCTTCAGCCTGTACGGTTTCAGAAAAAGTTTCCTCTTCTTTAGATACTTYTTCCAGTTCCAATAAAATTCCGGCTTCGTTTAAAACCTGCTGTGTGGTATAAATCGGTGCATCAAATCTTACCGCCATGGCAACAGCATCTGAAGTTCTTGCATCAAGAATCAGCTCTTCCTCGGTTTCAGAATTTTTAAAATTGATATTTGAAAAGAAAACACCGTCTACAATCTGATAAATGATTACAGAAACCAATTTATAATTTGTAGAAATAATAAATTTTGTAAATAAATCGTGTGTAAGCGGACGTGGCGGATGAATGTCTTTTTCTAAGCCTAAAGAAATGGATTGCGCCTCAAAATTACCGATAACAACAGGCAATTTAATGTTAGTTTCTTCATGTTCCAATAGCAATGCGTAAGCGCCCGATTGGGTCTGACTGTACGATATTCCGCGTATGACTAGCTGTTTATAATCCATGACTACAAATATAAATTAATTTTTTATTGTAGGTTTTACTTTTTTAGACAAAAATAAAAGCCCGGAAGGGGCTTTTATATGTGAATTGTGAATTAACTGCGTTGTCAATCTTGCTTCGCAAGTGAATTTTTAAAATAGGTTTAAAATTGACAAGCAAAGCGAATTGACAATTGCCAATTCATTTTTATCCTTTTAATGCTTTAATCTTCTCAGTTAATGCAGGAATAATCTGGAAAGCATCTCCTACAACACCGTAATCTGCTGATTTAAAGAACGGAGCTTCTGCATCACTGTTGATTACAACGATTGTTTTAGAAGAGTTTACACCCGCCAAATGTTGTATAGCTCCAGAAATACCAATTGCAATATAAAGATTTGGTGCAATTGCTTTACCAGTCTGTCCAACGTGCTCTGTGTGAGGTCTCCATCCGATGTCTGAAACCGGCTTTGAACAAGCTGTTGCAGCACCTAAAACATTTGCCAAATCTTCTACCATTCCCCAGTTTTCAGGACCTTTCATTCCTCTACCTGCAGAAACTACTACTTCAGCTTCTTTAAGGTCTAATTTCCCTGAACTCTGCTCGTGAGAAATCACTTTTGTATCTTCATTAGCAACAGAAAGGTTTTTCACTTCTTCAGAACCAGAAACTGCATTTTCTTTAACACCAAAAGCGTTTTGAGAAACGGTAAGAATTACTCCTGCTCCTTCAGCTTTTGCATGCATGAAACCTTTTCCTGAGAAAGCTTTTCTTTTCACCTGAAACGGAGACTGACTTTCCGGAGCTTCCAAAACGTTGGTAATTAAAGAATAATTCTTCATTACCGCCAACATTGGTGCTACAGAAGAAGCATCTGTAGTGTGAGGAAAAACAAAAATATTTCCGTCTGCAACTTCACTTACAGCCTGTGCATAAGCTTTTGCCGAGAAATTTTTAAGACCTTCGTCTTTGATGTTGATTACATTTGTTGCTCCATATTTATACAATAAATCTGAAGAATCTGTTGGGTTTACAGAGATTGCCGTAACGGTATCTCCCGCCTGATCAGCCACTGCTTTAGCATAAGAAACTGCCTCAAAAGCTGCTTTCTTGTAAACTCCGTTTATATTTTCTGCGTATACGAATACTGCCATTTTTTTAATTTTTAGGTGTTAGGAATTAGGTTTTAGGAATTAGCTTTTAAGCTATTACCTAATACCTGAAATCTGTTATCTTTTTTAAATTACTTTAGCTTCCTCGTGAAGAAGTCTTACCAATTCATCTAAATTATCAGGAGAAACAATTTTCACAGCTGCTCTTGGCGGAACTGAGTCATAAGAAACTCCCTGAACTTTCACCTCAGAAGAAGTAGGCTCTACAACCTGCAAAGGTTTTGTTCTTGCCGACATAATTCCTCTCATGTTTGGAATAATCAAATCTTTTTCATCAACCAATCCTTTCTGACCAGCAATTACAGCAGGTAATTTAACAGAAATCGTTTCTTTACCGCCTTCAATTTCTCTTACAGCAGTAGCTTCAGCTCCGTTTATATCTAAACCAACAGAAGCGTTTACGAAAGGCTGATTCAATAACTGTTTAACTGCTTTTGTTAATGCGAATTCGTCTAATGGATTGATCACCCACTGAATTCCGTTTTTGTCGAATGAAGATTTATCTGCTGTAAAGTTGATTTTTGAAGTAGTATCCGGAACACTACTGATGCAAACTAATATTTTCATATGTAGATTTTATTGTTTTTAATTGCCATATGTTATCGCTTGTTTTCATTGCTAAAAGCGTTTCCAAATTATGGCGATTTCATATGTTGTTTAATTATTTTCATTTACCTAACAGCTTTCGGCTTTATGGGTGTTATCATTTTATTTTCAGCTAATTAATCCTTTAGATTTTCGGAAGCTGATTTTGTTTGTTAAGTTTTGTAAATATAAATAAAAAATATATTATGCATGCATAATACTTATTTAATTATTATTCAGCGCATTATAAGTTTCTAAGCCTTTGGTTTTGTTGCTCTAAACTCAATCTTGCTTGGTAAAACCCTTGGATTCATCTTTAAAATATCAAGCACTAAATTCCCCATATCTTCAGGCTGAATTTTCCAGGCATCTTTTTCTGACGGAATATTTCCATTAAAATTTGTCGCCACCGAGCCCGGCATTATTACGGTAGATTTAATATTATACTTTCTTAAATCGATCATTGCAGCTTGTGTAAAGCCAACAACTCCAAATTTTGAGGCATTGTAACCTGTTCCGTTTTCAAAAAAATTAGCTCCAGCTAAACTTGAAATCGTAATATAGTATCCTTCAGTTTTCTTTAATTCTTCAACTGATGCTTTTAAAGTATGAAAAACTCCGGTTAAGTTGGTATCAATCATATCATTCCATTCTTCGGAGCTTAGTTCGTCAACAGGTTTGAAAATCCCCAATCCTGCATTAGCAATTACGAAATCTAATTTCCCGAATTTTTCTACGATTTTTTTGACTGCATTAGATTCATTATCTAGATTTTTCACATCCGAAATTAAGCCTAAAACATTATCTGAGTATTGTTTTAATTCATTTTCGACTTTTTCCACATCTTCTTTTTTTCTTCCTGAAAATGCCACTGAAATACCATTTTCAAGTAAGACTTTTGCGATTCCATATCCTACACCTTTTGTTCCTCCTGTAATATAAGCAACTTTATTTTCTATCATTGATTAAATTTTAAAACCCTAAAATAACAAAAACGCCCCAATTTGGAGCGTTTTGTTATACTGAAATTAATCAGTTATTATTTTTTGATGAATTTCTCTGTAGAGATACCATCATTTGTTTCAATATTGATTAAATAAGTTCCTGCAGGAAGATTTCTAACATCAACTTTGTCTCCATCTAATTTTGCATTTACTTTTTTACCTGTAAGATCTACAACAGAAACTGCATTGATTTTTGAATCTGTTTTGATATTTAAAATCTCTGAAGTTGGATTAGGTGAAATCATCAAAGTAGGTTTTGCTTTTTTAACGGCTGTGTCTACTCCTAATGTTGCCGCATTTGTAAATTCAACCTGAATATTATCAACTCCTGCCGTATTTGTAATAGTATTACYCGCTAATGTTGTGTTTACTGCATCAAATTCTGCTGCAATATCTCCAGTAAAGACTGAATAAGTTGTACTTCCAGAAAAATTATAACTAGCGCCAGTAGTTCCGTTTGTATATGTATACGTATGTTGTCCTGTTGTTTTATTATACAAATAAGTAACTGTTACCCAAGAATTAGCTGGAAACGTTTCAGTACCTAAAGTTAATGAAAGTAAACCTGTTTGAGTTGGTGTGGCTACTACTGTAACTCTAGCTTGTCCATAAATTCTTTTTGTTTCGTAATCATATACAATTCCTCCTATAGTTGCAGCACTTGAGAGTAACTGTATTCCCACTCTACCTTTTCCTGTTGCAGAGCCAGTATAAATTTCCATTGTCGCACGTACTATATTATTTGCTGGTGTTGCTGTAGTTGGAAATCCTTTAAAAGCATACTTATTATTAGTATTTGCGCCTGTACTCGGTGGTGCACCTGCACCTGTAGTAATATTCAAACTTTTGCCATGACCGGCATCAATTGCAACCACTTGATAATCTGCTGCAGCGCCTTGATAAATATACCATCCATTTTGACCTGCAGTTGCACCAGTTGCATCTGTAGCCAAACTACCATTCGTTAATGCATTAAAATTTTCTGTAATTAAAGATTGAACTTGTCCGTAAGCAATAGTTGAACCAATAATCATTGAAGCCAATAAAACTTTTTTCATAATATAATTTTTAATTTTAATCTTGTAAATATAAAAAAAAGTTAATATATCTATAAAAAATTTTTTTCTAAAATTAAATAATCCTCAAGAAAACTTCTCAAGGATTATTATTTATCAAATTAATTCACTTTTTAAGACTTTGAATAATTCTCAAAAAACAACGGAATACTTTCAATTCCTTTATAGAAATTAAACAAACCGTAATGCTCGTTTGGCGAGTGAATTGCATCAGAATCTAAACCAAATCCCATTAATACCGATTTAGCTCCTAAAACCTGTTCAAACATCGATGTGATAGGAATACTTCCTCCTCCTCTGTAAGGAAGCACCTCTTTTCCGAAGGCAGACTGCATTGCATTTTTAGCAGCCAAAAACTCTTTGGTATCAGTTGGTAAAACATATGGCATCCCGCCGTGATGCGGGGTAACTTTTACTCTTACATTTGCCGGAGCAATTTTTTCGAAATATTTTGTAAACTTTTCTGTAATTTCTTCAGGAGTCTGATAAGGAACCAAACGCATCGAAATTTTAGCTGAAGCTTTAGAAGGAATCACCGTTTTTGCACCTTCACCAGTATAACCG
>NZ_JBFRGA010000214.1:0-3928 GCF_052115105.1 Chryseobacterium sp. 2TAF14 | reverse complement strand
GTATTGGGTGCTGCTAAATGAGAAAAAGCAAACTCTGACAAATAGTAACTTCCGGTTTGATAAATTGCATTGATATTGAAATTTCTGAAGCTGTAATTTCCATTCAGTTTCATCTGAAAATTTTGGTCGTCATAAAACGGGTACTTTACAAACCCTGTTTCAAATRCAAAGACTGCAGATTGTCTGGTTTTGTAATCTGACCATGAAATCTGCTCTACAAGTCTGTTTGCGGTAAGATTCAGCAATTCACTATTTTCCCAGCTTCCAAAAAAATTATTGTAACTGTTTGAGTTTTCGTTTTGGTACTGATAAAAAATCCCGAAGCTGATGTTTTTTACCCTCGGAAATTTAGTTCCCAATTCAATTCTTGTGTTTTCAGAAGACTGAGGTCGGTCAAAAAAATAATATTTTGGTGAAAAATTAGCGAATATAACGTTACCGAAAAAGTTGTAATTTTTATAATTCTTAGAAACATTCTGCTGCAAGAGCACACTTCCTCGCCTGTTTCCCGGGTAATATCCGGAACTGAAAAAGTAATTTCCGTTAAGATTATAATCTTTAAAAGCCCCTATATAATTAGATTCTGCAGAGAAAGACGGTTTTGTAAAGTCCTGAGTTTCATAAGAGCTTAATCCCGCATTTACTTTTGCATTCATGCTCCATATTTTGTCAAAAGCATAATTGGCTTCTGTTCCCAGAATATTGTGTTTACTTTTTTCAAACGGATCATAACGGTAAATATAGGCTGCAGAGAGATTTTTGGTGCTGTTGTTGGCATTCAGTGTTCCTTTGGTGAAAAAACCGTAGCCGTTTTTTAAGAAGCTGTTTTTTTCGACAAGATTAAAATTCTGATCAACAAAGCCAACTTCCAGTTTTTTGTCATTTCCGAAAGTATGACTGTATTCTGCACCTCTTCCTACAAGGGTCATTTCTAATAACTTATTTACACTTCCGATACTGTATTGGTTTTTGCCTTGCTGAAGGATAACATTGGTATTGGTTACCAAAGGTTGTTGCTGGCTGTTGAGAAGTGCAATATTTCCTCTCATAAAAAGATATCCTGAAGGCAAATTCAATCCACCTGTACCAATCAGCTGATACATGTCGATATTTTCTCCTACCTTTCGGTATGAAGCGGTGATCTGATTTTTTGTTTCTTCGGCAAAATTATTAAACTGTGGATCCTGATATTTCTGAACACTTGAAATATTCTGTACAAAAACAGTTGCCGAATTGAATATTTCTTTGTCCGGGTTTCTAAAACCGGAAATATTTATCGAAAAATTTGATAATCTTGATAAACCATTTGAAGGCTGATAAGTAAAAGTAAAAATAGAATCTTTTTTTACATTAATTACCGCTTGCTGCTCCAAAAACTGATTTCCATTCTCCGGATCAGGGATTTTACAGACCAAAGTAATATCCTGCGATATGTTTCCCGAATTGCCTACTCTTATTTTTACAGTTATGGGTTCCTGACCGGAAGACCTGTAAATAGGGGCATTCAGAACAGATAAATTCAATTCATTATTAACATCAATAACGTGCTCTTTAATTCTTTCGGTAATTAAAATTCCAAGCTGATCAAGCAACCTGATTTTTATGGGTGAAGATCCTGCTTTAGCATCAGTTTCTATAATAATTCTTACAGGTAAGTACTTCTTTTCGTAAGGTTTAAGTTCTATTACTGGCTCTTCACCGGAAATAACTTTAAAACCTTTCGGGCAATCAAACTGTAGTTTTCCGCTAAAATTATTTGCGCCTGAATTTTGAATAGCTACAACAAGATTTAAAAGTCTGGTACGGGTTGGCGAACTTTCCTGTTCAATTTCCATCGTAATATTTGATTCAGTTTTTTGTGCATTTATAAAAATGCTGCTGAATAAAACGATAAAAAATGTGAACAAAAATCTTCTGCTTAAAAAARGCATCTTTTAAATTTTATTGAGGAGTAATCTCGTACTGCAGTGTAGTAGAATACTCGGTAGGCTTAGCGTTAATTAGTTGCTCGTCTTGCGGCAATGTAAAATATTTGATGTCGTAATTGTAAGTTGTATTCTGAGATACATTTCCTTTTGCAAGAGTTTGGCTTGCTGTACTTAATGCTATCGGGAAAATTGTCTGACTGCTTTGTCCTACAGGCTGTAACGTAAGATGTACTGCACCTACAGGAATAGAATAGTTTCCGATATTAGATAACAAATGACTTTGTAATGACCTCACTTTGATCTGGAAATTTGTATTCGTTTTAATTTCCAATCCACTAGGATATACTACGCTGTTTCCGTTGTTGTAATCCTGCATACTGTTAAATTCAAGAAGACCGTTTGCTGCATTCATATTTACTTTTAAAGACATTTCCTGCGTTACAGGCGGTGTTCCGGTCAAATTAGCAATATGAAAATCAAAAGTATGATTTACTTTCCCCATTACGTTGTTGTATTGGTCGTAAGCTGTAAATTCTACAGGAGCCACAAACCTCGTCCACGCCGGATATGTTCCTAAATAAGCACCACCCATTATGGTAATTCCAAATTTAATCTGAAGATTATAATAACCGTTTGGCGAAGCAGGCATATTGTATAATGGAGCATTTGATTGCGGAACCAGAAAAACTTCTGCATTTTCCTGTAAAAATACATTGGGCGGAACTCCTATCTGCGCCAACGATGGAGTAGGGTCAGGATAAGCCTGCCCGATTGAAGATATGGGCTGAAAAGAAATTTTATTTCCCGGAATTGTATATTGCCCGTCTGTAGATGTAATCGGTTGCTTAAGTGTTGCAGAAAGCTTCCAGTAAGGCATATCTAAATTACCGTTGGCTGCAAATGTTACAGTATATGCATCAGGATTGTTGTTCCCGTTGTAAGAATTTACCTGCAAATAACTGTTCGTCCAAGAAGTAAAAGAAACCTGCGCATCAATTATCATGGATATTGGAATGAATAGAGCGATTAATACTTTATTCATAATTAAAATTTAATTCTCCCATTTCTAATGTTTCATTATCTCCATAATCAATCATAACCGACACATTATATGAGCCTTTTTCTGTCAAATTTTGTACAGGAATACTTACTTTGCGGATGTTTCCCGGTAGTGTATAAAATATAATAGGGTCTATTGTAATCTTTTTACCCGTGCTTGTATTGATGATATCTGTGATGATTTTTCCATCAGTCCAAAGCTCTGACTGGTTTTCAAAAGTAAGATTCAGTATTTTTTTTGCACTGTCAAATTTCAGATCCTGGATTTCCACTTTTCTTTTGATAATATCCGGCGTTCTGTGGAATATCTTAATTCCTGAACGGATACTTACTTTAATTTTTGCTCCTTTGTTGTCTACATCGTCCACCGGGTTCATCTGGCTTACAAATAATACGGCAGTATGTGCTGCAAGCTTGTCCTGATTGGCGGGTGGCGTAATTGTTACTTCAAGATCCTTTCTTTCTCCGGGAGCCAGGCTGAAGTAATTGTCATTTTTATTAATAGTGATCCAGCTTGCACAAGAGTTTTTCAAAGTACCGGCTGCATACATCATGTTTTCACCTTTTTCATCATAATCCCAATCACCTAAACTTACCGAAAGGTCTAATGTATTTTTCGTACTTACATTGGTAACCGTTATTTTTTGCGTGGTACTGGATCCTGCAGCCGATTCAAAATATACTCTCGGCGGAGAAACCGAAATACCTGTCTGCGCACTGATCTGTATCATCAGAAATAAAAAAAGTAAGGTGATTTTGTTCATGATGGTGTTTTTTAATTGCATAAAAAGTGTCACAAATAAATTGTGACACTATAATATTCTATAGTTATAGTTTGTTATTGGCTAACAATCGTATAAGTTAATTCTGTTGTATAAACTGTAGGATCCTGACCCGCAACATAATTATCTAAGTAAGCATTTGCACCAGCTCCTTTATAT
>NZ_JBFRGA010000213.1:0-4971 GCF_052115105.1 Chryseobacterium sp. 2TAF14 | reverse complement strand
AGAATGTACTTTGTTCTTAGTTCTAAAACCTCATGTATCCCACCAAAGTATTCATAAGGTTCTAATGACAATCCATTCTCAATAAATTCATAAGGCGGAATAGAAATTAAGTCAAATTCATAATCTGCATATTCACTATCAAGTTTAAAAATCAAGTAATCATAAATGTTGTTTTTCATTAATGTAAGGGTATAAAAAAACCACCTCAAAGGTGGCTGTTAATCAATTTTAGGAATTGGAATCATAGGTGCAACTATCTTCTGCATTTCCTCTTCTATTTCTTTTAGTTTTTCTGGATATATTTTTCTTTCATAAAATAGCATTTTAAATACATCATCAAATTCAATAATGTTCTCATAATACTTTCTATCAATACAAACTCCGAATTCTCCTATTGGCGAGTTTCCAAAATGTGGGTGAACTACCTCATCATCATTAACACTATAATCCAAATGGTCATAATAGAAAATAGCCAGTTTATTGTAACCAATATCAAAGTACTTTTTCAACCATTCTTTTAATTGTGACTCATTATTGTAGGTTTTATATTCTTCAAGTGCAACTTTACAAACTGCATCTAATTCCTGAACCTTAATACCATATTCAACTTCTTCGTAAAAGTTACTAAAATACCTATATCTCTTAGTACAATAATTGGCTTCTTGTAAACAATCATAAGGCAAGCCTTCATCTTTCCACTCTTGACATTGCTCACAAAGATTCTCGGAATAATTTTTAACTTCTTTGTATAAATCGTTGTATTCATATAACCAAAATGCAACCTTTTGCAATGTAAAAGGATTGTCATTGAGATGCTTTAGTTTGCTTATTGAATTGTTTATTTCTTCTTCCAATTCCTTTTCTATTTTTTAAGAATTTATCTCTTATGCTTTCAATTACTTCTTTCTTGTTACCAGCTATTAGAAATATGAATATAATCATTATTATACTAAAAAAGATTAATCCAATTATTAGGTAAATCATACATCTGATAAGACTTCCAAATAATTTTCCCATCTTTATTGTAGTTTCATCTATCCCAAAAATACAAGATATAGTAAGTAATATAAGTACTATTGCTATTATATAAGAGATAATAACATTCTTTCTCTCTTCATGAAATGAAAACCCTGATTTTGTCAAGAAATAAATTGTTGGAGTTCCAATCATAATTGCAGATACATAATATAAAGTATCAGTAAAGGATAATTCCATAATTTTCTATTTTATGATACCACAAACACCATTTAATAGAACCTCTCCTAATGAACCTGGAATAGCCTTAGCTGAACTACTTATAGGAGGTATTAAACTTTTCACTAATTTTCCCTTGGAATTATATTCGTGGCTTTCTTCAAGTGAATAGGTCTTATCCAAGCAAGAACATTTAAAATATTGAAGTTCGGTATTTCCAGCAACAGTTCTTAATTTTCCATTCTTACCTTTAATCTTTTTGGAAGCTTTTACAATTTTAACCCAATATTCGGCAGAATATATTTTGTCATTCAATAATGGGCTTCTACTGGCTTTTTCTGTTTTTACATAATATAAGTCTCCGTCGTCATTTGAGGTTACAAGATAGAAACCAGCTTCTGTTTCAGTGCCATAAGATTGAGCATTTATTTTTGTAAAGCTAACTAAGCATAATGTGACAAATAAAAATTTATTCATTTAATTAGTTTTAAAGTTTTTCAAATATAGTAAATGTATCATTTATGATAACCACATAATTATCATTTATGACCACTTTTGGCTATTAATATTAATAAACAAATAGAGTTAGAGTTTATCACCTTTTCTTACGGTTTTCCGTAGTTAAAGTGCATTCTAATTTATTGTTTAATTCAGCCAAAGTGGATAAGAAAGAATATCAAGTTGCAATAGGAAAGCGTATAAAACAGCTTAGAGAAAAAAAGAATATTTCTCAAGTTGAATTGGCTGCTTTATGCAACTTTGAGAAATCTAATATGTCGAGGTTAGAAGCTGGAAATACCAACCCTACTGCATATACATTGCACATTATTGCTCAAAAGTTAGAAATTGAGACTTTTGAGATTCTAAAGTTCAAAACTTTACCTGAATAAGTTTTAGCTATTTATACATATCCTTCTATCAAACCTGGATAAGGGAAATCGTGTATTTTGTTGTTTTTAAAGTAACCATGCATGTTTATTCTCCAGGTACCTTCAAGTAAGGATAAATAAAATTGAAAATCTTCCGTACTAAATTTGGAGTTGAATATCATCTTTCCAGGTACAGTTAAATTTTCCTGCACATTTTTTCCTTACACTATATTGTATAAAAGAAAATTTTGTGCAGGTTAACCAGAAAAGTTTCAAGATTTTATTTCGGAATATATGATACTAAAAAATAAAAATGTCCAGATTTTACCTGAACCTATATAAGACTCAACAGTAAAATTTGGACATTTTAGGAAATTTAATCAACCATTGCAAAGTTGTCCGGAGCTGAATATACTTTAGAAGTTATGATTTCTTCTGCTCTGTAAACATACCTGTGTGACAATGTAATAATTTCTCCTGTATCTTGAATAGTGTACTCATAAGGCTCACATTCTTCTTTTACAATTGAACCAGGAAATTCTGAGCCAATTAAGGATTTACAGGTTTCTTCATCGAATGTAGATGTAATAGTAGCTTTCTTAGAAGTGGCATAATACATTCCTGTAGTTTTACTTAATACCATTTCAATCCCTCCTGAAACTTCAAGTACAAAGAATTCCTTGTTCTCTGCTACTCTTTTTTTGTAATTGATAATTCTTACCATTGTTTTTGATTTTGAGTTAGAAATAACACCACAAGAATTGAAATTGCACAGCACAAATAACCCAGCTTTCAACTTGAATTTATAATTGTTCCTGTAAAATTTTTGTTTTCTTAAAAAGGTGGCGGGGGATTCTTGTTTCCCTAAAGACCAGTGAGGGTTTTTAGAGGGGAATTTGAGTGTGAATAAATTTTTTAGAAATTTTTTTTAGGAAAAATAATTTAGTAATTAAAATTTACGGGAATCCATAAAATAAACTAAATAAGATTATATACATTTGTAAAAAACTAATATTGAAAGCCTTCCGTAAAAATTAAGGCAACCCAATAAGCCTAAAACTTAAGTGACATGTTTGATAATATATATTTTCTGGGTGGAATACATGGTTCAGGTAAAGGTACTACAGCTGAAAAAATACTTTCTAAGTCAAGCTTAATCCATCTTGAAGCGAGCAAGGTTTTAAAATGGGAAGATATTAGCTATAAAGAAAATAAGAAAGTTGATAACATTACTTTTACGCAAAATAAACTTATCGTTAATTTAGAACAGATTGTGACTAATGAGAATCAATTCCTTTTGGATGGTCATTATTGTCTTATAAACAAGCAAGATGAAATTGAAAAAGTTACCCTTGAAACTTTTGAAAAGATTAATCCTATATCATTAAGCATAAAAATTGATGAACCAACTGAGATAAAAAAAAGGTTGGAACAAAGAGACTGTAAATTTTATGATTTAAAATTCTTAGTCCATTTTCAAGATGAAGAACTAAAATATGCAAAATTCTTAGCTGAATATCTTAAAAAACCTTTATTCATTTTAAATCAAGACCTTGAAAATTTATTAAAATATATATTTGAAAATCGCATAGATATTCTTATTTCAGAAGATAAAAAGATTCATAAAAAAGCAGAAGCTTTAAATATTAATGATAGAGTCTTTACCATTCAAAAATTTCTTGAAAAGATAATAGCTGAAAATCCCAGTTTAGTTCCATATGATATATTAGCTGTTAAACAAGCTGATTTCGGACAAATTGATTTATCAGATCCTTTTTTTGATTCTTTCAAACAAGATTATTCTGAATTTGAGTGGTGGTTCAATAAAAAGACAGAAAATCCATGTTATATATGTAACAGCGACGGTATTTTATCTGCATTTCTCTTTATTAAAGTAGAAGATAAGGGCGAAGACTATTCAAATATTTCTCCTGCATTTAAAACCAAAAGAAGGTTGAAAATAGGAACATTAAAGGTTACTGGAAATGGATATAAAATTGGTGAAAGATTTTTAAAAATAGTGTTTGATAATGCTTTTCAGTATAAAGTTGATGAAATTTATGTAACTATTTTTGATAGAAGACCAGAACAAATACATCTAATTGAAATGTTAGAAGAATGGGGATTCATCTATCATGGGATAAAAACTACTTCAAATGGTGAAGAGAAAGTCTATGTTAAACCTTTCTCTAAAAAAAATATAATCGATATCAATAATCCAAGAATTAGCTTTCCTTTTTTCTCAAAAGAGACTGATAAATATATTATTAAAATAGAGCCTCAATATCATACTGAACTATTTCCAGATAGTATAAATACAAAAGAAGACAAAACTCTTTATCAAGAAAATGCCCCGCACAGAAACAGGATTGGAAAAGTATATATATCTCACTCTCCACAGCGAAATTTAAAATCTGGAGACATATTTTTAGTTTATAGAATTGGAGAAACTGATCCCAAAATTCATTCCAGTACAATTACATCAATTTGTATCGTCGAAGGTATTAAGACTGATTTTAAAAATTTTGAAGATTTTTTTAATAGCTGTAATAGAAGGACCTTAATAAATAAAGATGACTTACTAAATAAGTGGTGGAATAAAAAAGGAGACTATAAACCATTTATTATTAATTTTTTACATGCTTTTTCTTTTCCTACTCCCAAGCCCACTTTAAAGAATTTAATTGATATAGGAGTATTAGAAAATCCAAGTAGTTTAGGTATAGGATTCTACAAGTTGAATGACGAACAGTTTAAAAAAATAGTTAAATTCGCATATAGAAATATTGGAAAATGAAAGTAGTATTGTCGATTAAACCTGAATTTGCGAAGAAAATTTTTGATGGAACTAAAAAATTTGAGTTTAGAAAATCTATTTTTAAAAATAAAGACGTAGAAACTGTAATTG
>NZ_JBFRGA010000212.1:0-5653 GCF_052115105.1 Chryseobacterium sp. 2TAF14 | reverse complement strand
ACACTTATCTGGATGAATTTGCAGGGATTGCCTGCGTATTTTTTGCATGCAGCTGTTTTTTCTCTTTTCTGTCAATAAGATCTAAGAAGGAAAAGATGGAGAACAGATGCGAGCAAATTGCGGATTATTTATTTTTAACCGCTTTATTTTGTATTGTTTTGTCGGTGATTATGATAACAACAATGATTCTGGATTAAAATCATTCTATTTTATAAAAATTTTAAACCATTAAGAAAATTAAATCTTTAAGAACAAAAAAGTAATTTAGTTTTTTTTAGATTCATCAAAATGAATTATTTAGCAGACTGCTTAAATCAATTTTATTGATTCTTAAAATTTCTTACAAACTTAATGCTCTTAATGTTTAAAAATTACAGCTGTTTTATTTTAATATTTTAAGCATAATGAGCAAAAATTAAAATAAAAATTTTGGAAGAAGAATTTTTTAAAATTTCCTTTCGATAACGTAATCAAGCATTTTATGTAAAGATTCTTTAACGGAAGAATCCGGGAATTCGTTCAAAATATCTTTTGCTTTTTGCTGAAAGTCTTTCATCACGGTAATCGCATACTCTAAACCTCCCGAATTTTTTACAAAAGCAATCAGTTCTTTTACCCGCTTCTGATCGTTGTTGTAGCGTTTTATGGTGTTGAAATAATACTTTCTGTCGGTTTCGTTGGCAGTTTTTAAAGTATGGATCAAAGGTAAGGTCATTTTTTGCTCTTTGATGTCAATTCCAACCGGTTTTCCGATGACATTTGAACTTAAATAATCGAATAAATCATCTTTAATCTGAAACGCCATTCCGGTGTACGTTCCGAAATCCTGCATCTTTTTTGCTAAAACTTCATCAGCTCCGTTTGACAAAGCTCCTATTTCGCAACATGCAGCAATTAAAGTTGCTGTTTTTTGGCGGATAATCTCATAATAAACATCTTCGGTAATATCCAGCTTTCTGGCTTTTTCCAGCTGAAGAAGTTCTCCTTCAGACATTTCTCTGATCGTCCTTGAAATCACGGAAAGCAAATCGTAATCTTTATGGTCTGTAGAAAGCAAAACCGCTTTTGAAAGCAGAAAATCACCTACTAAAACGGCAATTTTATTTTTCCACAATGCATTGATTGAGAAGAAATTACGACGTTTAAAACTTTCATCCACCACATCATCATGTACCAAAGTTGCTGTGTGAATCAATTCGATCATTGAAGCACCTCGATACGTTTTTTCGTTAACATTTCCAATCAATTTTGCGCACAGAAATACAAACATCGGGCGCATCTGCTTTCCTTTTGTGGTAACGATAAAACGGGTAACTTTATCGAGCAAAGCAACTCTGCTCTGCATAGATTCATAAAACTTCTGCTCGAAAAGTTTCATTTCCTCATTGATCGGCTGCTTGATTTCTTCTACAATGTTTGCCACGAAGTAAGAATGATGGGTGATTATTATTAATTCTCACAAAGATAATTTTTTTCGGGCAATTTTAAGATAAATTAATACGAACATCAGCTTTTTAGTTTTTAATTAAAAATTTTATTAATATAAGACTTTGCGTTAAAAAAATTAATTAGTGATGTTATTTTTTCAATTGATCTATTGGAATAAAATAAAGACTTTGTTTTCCACCGCCAATCGGAGAATTAAACTTTTCCCCAGAAATATAAATTCCGGTTTCATCAACAGCAATTCCCTCAATCTGACCGATCGTTAAAGCACTTCCTAAATAAAGATGCCTTGGCTTTTCTTTGAAAAATATTCCGGGTTCTGATTCATTAAAGATATTTAAAAAGACTTCCGTTTTTTTGGTATATCCTACAACATAAAGTTTTTTATCAAAATAATAAGCATCGCTGATCATAAAGCCCGTTCTGAAAACTTCAGTTTTTTCGGCAGCCTGGTTTTGAAAATTTTCAGGATCAATAGTGTAATGTGTTGTAGATTTTGAAGCCCATTCTTTTGTGAAAATATGGATTTCCCCATTTAAATAAATCATCGATTCTAAATCGAAATCGGTGTTGACATTTTTTGCGGTAAAATCTTTTTGCTCGGAATAATAAAACGAAATCGTTTTCACCGAATCATTTTGCAGCTGGTTATTCTGAAAAGGAATTTTATAAATTTTTAAATCTTTCCTCGTTCCTGCATTGTTCCCGAAATCTCCGATGTAGAAATTTTTGCCATCGTTGGTTAATGCTTCCCAATCTTTGTTTTCAACATTAGTTTTTAAAACTTTTAAGATCTTCCCTGAATTTTTATCGATTTCATACAATTCGGCAGAATTTCCGCTGTCGTTGAAAGTGTATAGTTTTCCGTCAAAAAAATTTAAGCCTGAAGTTTCCTGAATCGAATCACTCAGAACCGCAATTCTATATTTTTTAAGCTTAAAAATTTCTGCCTGCTGTGCATGAGAAATAATTGAGAAACCAAGAATTATGATCAAAAGAACCTTCTTCATGTAACAAAAATAAGGTTTTTGATATGAATTGAATATTAAAATTCTAAGGAGAAAAATGTAGATTAGTCGACTGTTTTATTTGCCAATTGCCCGCAAGCTGCATCAATATCACCACCTCTGCTTTTACGGATCATAACGGTAATTCCAGCATTTTCTAACTGACGAACGTAGTTTTCTTCCGCCTGTTTGTTGCATTGATCGTATTTTCCGTCTCCGATCGGGTTGTACTGAATTAAATTAACTTTCGAGGGAACCTGTTTGCAATATTTAATTAAAGCCTTAATATCTTCATCGCCATCATTAATTCCTTTCCAGACACAATATTCAAAAGTGATTACAGAGCCTGTTTTTTTGTACCAGTATTGAAGAGATTCCATAATATCAGTCAAAGGAAATTTATCTGAAAACGGCATAATTTCGTTACGCTTAGCTTCAATTGCTGAGTGAAGCGACAACGCTAATTTCACACGCAAATCGTCATCTGCAAGCATTTTTATCATCTTAGGAATTCCGGATGTAGAAACGGTAATTCTTCTGGGTGACATTCCCAAACCTTCCGGCTGAGTGATTTTCCGGATCGCTTCAACTACATTTTTATAATTCATCATCGGCTCTCCCATTCCCATAAAAACAATGTTGGAAAGCGGTCTGTTGAAATAGGTTTTGCTCTGGCTGTCGATTAAAGCAACCTGATCTACAATTTCGGCAACTTCAAGGTTTCTCATTCTTTTGAGTCTTGCTGTTGCACAGAATTCGCAGTTTAAAGAACATCCAACCTGTGAAGAAACACAAGCCGTCGTTCTGGTTTCTGTAGGAATCAATACAGATTCTACCAATAAACCATCGTGAAGTTTCACTCCGTTTTTAATGGTTCCGTCATTACTTTTCTGAAGTTGGTCTACAGAAACAGGATTAATGGTATATTCCTGAGAAATTTTGTCACGAAGCGCTTTTGAAAGATTCGTCATCTCATCAATCGAATGGAGGTTTTTACTCCACAGCCAATCGTAAACCTGTTTCGCACGAAACGGTTTTTCTCCTAAAGATCCAAAATAATCTTTAAGCTGGTCGAGTGACAAAGTTCTTATATCTTTCAAAATATTATAGATTATAGATTTTAAACTATAAATTTTAGATTAAAATATATACCGAAGTTTATACTTAATCTAAAATCTATAATTCATAATTTAAAATTAATTATATAATCAGCATTGCATCACCGTAAGAATAGAATTTATACTTTTCTTTTACGGCTTCTTCGTAGGCATGCATGATAAAATCTTTTCCTGCAAACGCTGCAATCATCATCAATAATGTAGATTTTGGCGTATGGAAATTGGTAATCATCGTATTAGCAATTCCGAAATCGTGTGGCGGATAAATGAATTTATTTGTCCAGCCCTGGAATGCAGAGATTTTTCTGTTTGAAGAAACAGAAGTTTCAATTGCTCTCATCGTAGTAGTTCCTACTGCACAAACTCTTCTGTTTTCCTGAACAGCTCTGTTGATGATTTCAGCATTTTTTTCATCGATGATGATCTCTTCAGATTCCATTTTATGCTTTGAAAGGTCTTCAACTTCGATCGGGTTGAAAGTCCCTAAACCAACGTGAAGCGTTACTTCAGCAAAATCAATTCCTTTGATTTCCAATCTCTTCATCAAATGTTTAGAGAAATGTAAACCTGCAGTCGGCGCTGCTACAGCTCCTTCTACTTTTGCATAAATCGTTTGATATCTTTCAGCATCTTCCGGCTCTACATCTCTTTTGATATATTTTGGAAGCGGAGTTTCGCCTAATTCTTTCAATTTTGCTCTGAACTCTTCGTAAGAACCATCGAATAAAAATCTTAAAGTTCTACCTCTTGAAGTCGTATTGTCGATTACCTCAGCAACCAAAGATTCATCTTCAGTAAAGAATAATTTGTTACCAATTCTGATTTTTCTTGCAGGATCTACCAAAACATCCCAAACACGAGTTTCTTTATCTAATTCTCTTAATAAGAAAACTTCAATTTTTGCTCCTGTTTTTTCTTTATTTCCATAAAGACGAGCCGGGAAAACTTTAGTATTATTAAAGATGAAAAGATCTTTCTCATCGAAATAATCTACTACGTCTTTGAATAATTTGTGCTCAATGGTTTCAGTTTTTCTGTTAAGAACCATTAATCTTGCTTCATCTCTGTGCTCTGAAGGATGCTCTGCCAATAATTCTGCAGGAAGGTCGAAATTAAAATCGGATGTCTTCATTTTTTAAATTACGGTTTAAAAATTATAAAAATTACAGGGTGTAATTTTCGAGGTGCAAATATACAACATTCTATACCCCTTTGTCAAGTATTTATTTTACTCCCCTTTATTCATGCCGTTTTTAAGTTGCAAATTTTATATTTTCGTAATACTTTCTCAACAAAAAATGATTATTTTGGCTTTATCAAAATATATACTATGAGCAAATATTCTATTGAATCTTTTGTTAATGAAACAAAAGAAAACCCTCTTGAAAGAGATTATTTCGAGCTGGAAAAACCGGCGCTTTTAGAAATAAACTTAAATAATCAGGCAGTCTGGACAAAAACAGGAAGCATGGTTGGCTACATCGGGAACATCAACTTTGAAAGACAGGGAATGCTTTCCGGCGGGCTTGGAAATTTATTGAAAAAAGCAATCAGCGGAGAAGGCTCTAAGCTGATGAAAGCTGAAGGAACCGGAAAACTGTACGTTGCAGATGACGGAAAAAAAGTAAGAATTTTATATTTAAATAATGAAACCGTTTGTGTAAACGGCAACGATGTTTTAGCACACGAACAAAGCATAAAAAGCGACATCACAATGCTGAAAAGTATTGCAGGAGTAATGTCTGGAGGATTATTCCAGGTAAAACTTTCAGGAACGGGACATATTGCAATCACTACTCACGGTGAACCTTTAACTTTACTGGTAACTCCGGATGCACCAGTTTTCACAGACCCGAATGCCACGGTTGCGTGGTCTGGAAATTTAAGTCCGGAACTTAAAACCAATATTTCTTTTAAAAGTTTAATCGGAAGAGGAAGCGGTGAAGAGTTTCAGATGAAGTTTTCCGGTAATGGATGGGTTTTGATACAGCCTTATGAGGAAGTTTATCGAGTTGAAAAATAATATTTTAAAATGCGATTCCTTTGAGTCGCATTTTTTATTCTTCAAAATCTGACCAGTAA
>NZ_JBFRGA010000211.1:0-4150 GCF_052115105.1 Chryseobacterium sp. 2TAF14 | reverse complement strand
CCATATTATCACGCAAATCGTTGAGCTTTACAGCGACCGCAAGAGGTGATCTTTCGGTTCTTTTTACGAAATCATCATACACTTCTTCGGGATCAAATTTTGTAAGGCAGCTTATTGCAAAAAGAATATATTCCGGAAAACCTTCAGATCTTAAATATTCAAAACTGAATTCTTCGGGATGATCTTCTACAACATCGTGCAAAACTCCCACGATTTTTTCGTCCATTGTTTTACCGTATTCCATTACACGCATTACGTGGGCGATGTAAGGAGCATGATATTTATCTTTTTGCCCTTTGTGCGCCTTATCTGCAATTTTTATAGCTTTATTTAAAAGTTCTTCTTTTGTCATTCTTTCTTTGAAAAATAGAATACAAAAATATAAAACAGCTCAGATAAACTCAGATAATTTTGAAAAAAAATCAAGATATTTTATCAACAATAAGGCTTGCTGCTGAGTTTATTTTGCACTTAACTTTGGTGGTTTGGCTGCATCCAGCAGATTCGGTATTTTATGTAATGTAGTATCTTTTTTGGGAGCTTTTAAGCTGGAATAAAGCTCAGGTTTTTTCGGTTTTGCAATCGGCATTTTATCTAATTTTGCAATAGAAATATCAAATTTTGATGTATCTGAAGGTGTTACAATAAATGACTTTTCAATTTTTGGAAATTTTACAGAATCGGTTTTCAGAGGTTTTCTGGAAGAAATTTGTGCTGAAAATGGAATTGAACTTAATATTGTAATTGCTAATAATATTTTCATATTTAAAATTTTATCAGGTTAAATGTTAAATAAAACCCGGTATATATTATAAGACAACTTACAATGTTTAATTATTACATATCAGGAAAATTAATATTATACTTACTTCTCACCGTTTGTCCGCTTATTTTAGCAGGAATCCAGGTTTCTTTTATCGGCAAAATAGCTCTTTTTATTTTTTCATTTTTCTCTTCAGCCGTTCCCAAAATTTTCAGACCAGAACATTGCCCGTCTCTTTCTATTACAAACGACATTGTAAACGGATATGAATCTGCAAGATTTCCAACTTTAGATCGTATATTACTTTTAAAATCCTCAATACGTTTGGTGTAAACAGCTGGCTGCTCTACTTGCGTAAAGATTTCAAGAGTGCTTATTTTTTTATCTCCAAAAAAATTATACTTATTACTACTTGCTTTACCCAATTGATTTTTACTGTAGCTGATCGGAACACTAACGTGATATCGCACTTTCCAATTAGTCGTTCCTGCTGCAATCCATTCGGTTTTCATTTTTTTAAATGCATTGATTACTTCGGTATTAAATTCTTTCTCATCACCTTCTGCTTTTACCGAGCTTACAGATCCGTCTTTTTCAATAATAAAACTAAGCTCAGAAAAATAAGCTTCATTGCTGTTATTAAATTTTTTAAGATCAAGTTGATCAAAAAGCAATTTTTTAAACTGAGTAATTTCTCCTTTAAATTGAGGAATAATGTCTGCTTGTTCGTAAGGTTCTTTATTACCATAAATTTTTTCTTCAGCTGAAGAATCTTTTCCGGCCGTTGTATACGTCACCTGGCTTTTAGCAAAAACAGAAGAAATTATTGCAATTAGTATTAATGGCGTTTTCATTAGTTATTTATCTAAAAAATTAAATCTCTGCAATGATAAAATAAAATTATTATAAAGTAATCATTTATTGTTTATAATTTAAAATAAATAAAAAACGTCCCAAAATTGAGACGTTTTTTTGAAATCAAATTTATATCTAAAGACTAATAACTCCCTTTTTCAATAAAATGAGCAGCCACTTTTTCAGTTAATGCCACTACATTCGGAGTGTTGGTATATTTTGTAAACCTTCTTAATCCTGAAAGCATCATTCTCTGTTCGTCACCTTCTGCAAAAGAAACTATTCCTTCTTTTGCAGCAGCAATGATTTTTTCGATTGCTTTATAAAGATTTAATTGAGCCATTGCAGCTTCTACAGAATCGGCAGAGAAGTGTTTTTCAGCTCTTAAAATTGCAGATTCTGCCATGTAAATCTGGTTAAGAATTTCAGAAGCATTTAATAATAAATGTTGCTGTTTTTCAATATCCATCATGTATTTTTGAAGCGCAGCACCGGAAACCATTAGGAAAACTTTCTTAAGATTTGCAATAATTGCTTTTTCTTCACTCATGAATGCAGAATAATCTGGAACTTCAAATGAAGGAATCCCCATCAATTCTTTGCTGATCGCCATTGCAGGAGAAAGTAAGTCTAATTCACCTTTCATCGCTCTTTTAATCAACATTCCAACTGCAAGAAGCCTGTTGATTTCATTGGTTCCTTCATAAATTCTACCAATTCTGGCATCTCTCCAAGCAGATTCCATTGGTGTATCTTCTGAGAATCCCATTCCACCATAGATCTGAATTCCTTCATCGGCTGTATTTTGAGTTAAATCTGACACGAAAACTTTCAGAATAGAAGCTTCTACAGCGAATTCTTCAACCCCTTTTAATTCAGCTTGTTGATGATCCATTCCACCTGCAACCAATTCTGCAATTTTATCTTCAACATTTTTTGCTAAACGGTAAGATCCTGCCTCGCTCACGAAAACTCCTGTCGACATTTCAGCAATTTTCTTTCTGATTGCTCCAAAAGTTGAAATAGAAACGCCAAACTGTTTTCTTTCGTTTGAATATTGAATTGAGTGGTTTAAGATTCTTCTTTGTCCGTCAAGGTTTGCGGCAGCTAATTTAATTCTACCTACATTCAATGCATTTAAAGCGATTTTGAAACCGTTGTTTCTTTCACCCAACATATTTTCTACAGGAACCTTCATGTCATTGAAAAAAACCTGACGGGTAGAAGACGAACGAATACCTAGTTTGTGCTCTTCTTCACCGAAAGTTAAGCTTTCAGGGTTCTCCAATTCTGAACGATTGATTACAAAACCGGTAATGTTTTTATCATCATCTATTTTCGCAAATAATGTGAAAGTATCGGCAAAACCTGCATTTGAAATCCACATTTTTTGCCCGTTGATGATATAATGCTTTCCATCTTCTGACAATTTTGCTCTAGTTTTTCCTGAGTTTGCATCTGAACCAGCATCGGGTTCAGTTAAACAATACGCTCCGAATTTTTTTCCGGTAGCTAAATCCGTAAGATATTTCTTTTTCAATTCTTCACTTCCGTAAAGAAGAGTTGGAAGCGTTCCGATTCCTGTGTGCGCTCCATAAGCTGTTGCTAATGACCCATTTCCACCAGAAACATAATCACATGCGAGCATTGTACTTACGAATCCCATACCAAGACCGCCATACTCTTCAGGAACCGTGATTCCTAAAAGTCCCATTTCACCTAATTTACGCATTGTTTCTTCTGTCAATGCATAATCTTTTTTCTCAAAACGATCATGATGCGGAATCACTTCTCTATCAATAAATTCTTTCGCAGAATCACGAAGCATTTTTTGCTCTTCACTCAGTTCTTCAAGACTGAAAATTTCGTTTGCAGGAATTTCCTTGATTAGGAACTCGCCGCCTTTTACTATATTGCTCATTATGTTTATTTTAAATTTTAGTTATTTAATTTTGAATTTTAGATTATGGATTTTGAATTACAATTTCGGTCTTAATTTTACTTGAAGTGTTTTAACGATTGATGTTAAAATATTTACGATACTTTGTATATCTGTTTTATATTTTGATTCATCAAATTTTACTAATTGAGACTGTGATAATAAATCAATCCAATATTGTGTTTCTCTTGCTTCTTTACTAGCAATTGACATTTTATGAAGAAAATCTTTTTCTGAAAATCCAGCTAAAGCTTCCTGAACATTTGCGCCAATAGAGGTTCCACTTCTTAATAATTGTTTTGAAAGAATAAATTCATTTTGAGATTTACATATTTTATATAACTCAATAATTGATAAAGCAAAATTGAATGTCTTTTCTTTAATTAAATTTTCTTTTTGCATTCAATCCAAAATTTAAAATTCATAATTCAAAATTATTTTACAGAAGTTCGAAAATACTCGCTGCTCCCTGTCCCGTTCCAACGCACATAGAAACCATTCCGTATTTGTTTCCGCGTTTTCTCATTTCATCAAGCAATTGAACGGTTAATTTTGTTCCGGTGCATCCAAGAGGGTGACCGAGAGCAATGGCG
>NZ_JBFRGA010000210.1:0-5267 GCF_052115105.1 Chryseobacterium sp. 2TAF14 | reverse complement strand
GAGTCTTCCAAGGCCTGTCTTGTGGGATTTGCAGCTCTTGAATATTCGTAGCCTGAATGCACACCCGGAGATTTTTGTGCAAATGTTGAGGTTAAAAAAACCGGAACATTCACCGATCCTGTAGCAGATTCGTGGTGTTGTCCGCCGTGTATAACTTTTGTATTGAAATTCATTTTTTTATAATTTATTAATTTGGAAATTTGAGAATTTGAGAATTATTTGCATCGCATCATTTTCAAATTAACTCATTATCAAATTTTCAAATTGATTTTACATTTTTATTGCTGATTTTATAGCAAATTCCTCAGCCATTTGTTCGATCCATGCTGCAACATCATCTTCACCTGTTGCTCTCTGATACGTATTCCCCATTGAAACGAAAATCTGGTGCATAAACATTTTCATCTGATCAACCGGCATATCTTTCGTCCAAAGATCAATTCTTAGCGCTTCTGAAGCTTTTTCGTCCCAAACGGAAATCATCACCGCTTTTGTCTCTTCTTTTTCTACGCCTCCGTCCTGAGCGTTCCATGTCATTACTTCCGGGATGTGGTTTTCGTCAAGCTCTACATCTATCGTTATCTGAGTCTTTCTCATTTTTCTAATTTTTTATTAGGTTTTAGGATTTAGGGTTTAGTTTTTTTGTATCAACTAACAACCAAAAACTATCAAACCTATTTATTCTTCTAATTTTGGTTTGTATCCTGCTTTGTTAAAAATTTCCGTTGCATCCATTTTAAGGAAATCAGTAAGTTTCGTTTCAGGATTTTTCTTTAAATATTCTTTACAAATCTGCCATCCGATGAAAACGCCTACCATTGGCGAAGATTCGTTATCGATTTCTGTATAAAATTTTGAAAACGGTCCCGGATTGATAAAACGGTCAACCAAACGGTGATCGTCTCCAAAAATCAAATTATTTTCAACAAAATAATTATAAATATTGGCTTCATTCGCAGCAGACCAATCGTATTGCTTTTTATCGTAATCCATTTTCAGGTAATCGGGAGTTTCGGGTAGAAAAGCATCCTGAAGAAGCATTATTTTTCCGTTATAGACCAACAGATCAATAAATTTCTGATGATCAGGCGAAAAAGGAACAGCCTGCTCTGCAAATATTCTTGAAACTTTAGGAACAATATTATTCGGGTTCATCGATTTCTGAAAATAATTTTCCAGACCTTTATAATTAGGATTATTGTTTCCCATAAATCCGCTTACATCTATGAAAAGGAAATTGGTTTTTGCATCAAAAAATATAGGATCCTGAATCATCTGCAATGTTGATGAAAACAAATACACTTTTGGCGTTTTAAACTCAGGGAAATAATATTTGATGTGCGAAAACAAATCCTGAAGCTCTTTCTGAAGCTTTGCCTGGTCGATTTTTAAAATGGCTTCCTTATAAATTTTCACTTCATCAGGATTCACCCTGTTTTTGGCAAAATCTGCATCTGAAACCGTCCCCTGAAACCATGGAAATTTAGCTTTAAACTGATCTAAAGGTACATTTGGATTGTAAAACTCCTTTGAAATATCGGTTACCTCTACTTTTTCGGCAGGATTTTTTATTTCTACTTTCCAATCAGTTTCCTGCTCTTTTTTACATGAGTTTAAACTTAAAACTAAAAAGCATGAAAGTGCTGCAATTCTAAAAATCTTCATTATTTTTACATGAAATTTAAGTGTACAAAAATAAGGATATTAATATAAACTTAAGCTGAAAACAGATTTTTTTGTGACTATGAAAGTTATATTAAAATCTTTAAAAACACAACCGCCCAACCATGAATATTGAACTTGAAACCGAAAGACTGATTCTTAGAAAATTTATTGAAGAAGATTACAAGCGTCTTTATCTGCTCGATTCTGATCCGGAAGTCATGAAATATGTCGGAATGCCTACACTTTCTAAAATTGAAGAATCGAAAGAAGTGGTGAAAATGATTATGCAGCAATATAAAGACAATGGTGTAGGAAGACTTGCCGTTATTGAAAAAGAAAGTAAGCTACTCATCGGATGGAGCGGATTAAAACTAAATACATCTCAAGTAAACGGACATCAAAATTTCTATGAACTCGGCTATCGTTTTTTGCCTGAAACTTGGGGAAAAGGTTATGCTACAGAATCCGGAAAAGCGTCTTTGAATTATGGTTTTAATGATTTGAAAACCGAAATTATTTATGCTTACGCTCATTCTGAAAATACAGCATCCAATCATATTTTACAAAAATTAGGATTTGAAAAAACAGGCGAATTTACCGAACCTGACGGAATTTGTTTCTGGTATGAACTTAAAAAAGAAAATTTTAAATAATAAAATATATACAATGCAGACACAAAAAGTAATAGATCATATTGTAAAATGGCTGAAAGATTATGCCACCAAAGCAAATGTAAAAGGATATGTAATCGGGGTTTCGGGTGGTGTAGATTCCGGAGTGGTTTCTACTTTGGCAGCAATGACCGGTTTGAAAACTTTGCTGATCGAAATGCCGATCCGCCAAAAAGAAGATCAGGTAAACCGAGCCTGGGAACACATGAATGATCTAAAATCTAAATTCCCGAATGTAGAAGCTATGTCTGTAAATCTTACGCCGGCTTTCGAAGAATTATACAACACTTTTGACGTTCACGATGACGAATTTCCAAATGAAAAACTGGCTTTCGCAAATACAAGATCACGTTTAAGAATGCTTACTTTGTATTATTACGGACAAATAAACGGTCTTTTGGTTTGCGGAACAGGAAATAAAGTGGAAGATTTCGGAATTGGTTTTTATACAAAATATGGTGACGGCGGCGTTGACATTTCTCCTATCGCTGATCTTTACAAAACTGAGGTTTATGAATTGGCAAAAGCTTTAAATCTCGTAAAAAACATACAGGAAGCAATCCCTACAGACGGACTTTGGGATGCCGAAAGAACCGATGAAATGCAGATTGGAGCCACCTATCCAGAATTAGAAAAAATTCAGAAGGAATGGGGAACCAAAACCGAAGCCGATTACAACGGAAGAGATCTTGAAGTTTTTAAAATTTTCAGCAGGATGAATAAAGCGGCGCAACATAAAATCAACCCGATTCCGGTGTGTGATATTAATGAAAAGTGGAGAACGTAAAAAGTCAATTTTGCTCTGCAAGTGAAGTGTCAATTGTGAATTTTTGCAATTCGCGTTTCATAGTTTGACATTGACAATTCATTAACGAAGTTAAATTAACCATTGACCATAAAAATATGAATCCTAAAATCCGTTCGCTCTTCTTTGCCTGTCTCGGACTTCTTTTCGGAATGTCTGTGATGTTTGTTTATAATCATTTTTTTGCAGAGAAGAAAGCTGCAATTAAAAACGAAAGTATTTCGGAAGCTTCGGTAAATCACGTTGATAAACAATCTATCGATGAGTTAACCAATGAGAATACTGTAATTAAATATGTAAAGCAAAATAGAAAGCTTCCTGATTATTACATTACAAAAAACGAAGCCAAAAAATTTGGTTGGAATCCGTCACAGGGAAATCTTTGCGATGTTTTGCCCGAAAAAGCGATTGGCGGAGATTATTTTGGAAACCGGGAAGGGAAACTTCCGAAAGATGAAAAATACTTTGAAGCCGATGTTAATTACAACTGCGGAAACAGAAATGGTGACCGAATTGTTTTTACGAAAAACGGTGAGGTTTATTTAACTAAAGATCATTATAAAAGTTTCGAGAAAAGGTAGCTCATCATATTAAGGAATACATTGAAGCGTTTTAAATTTAATCAACTTTAAAATTGAGATTGCTTTGGCGCTTTGCTTCTCGCAATGACATTGAGTACTCGACATTCTCGCAATGACAATTGAAAACTCTACATTTGCACATTAAAAATTTTAAATAAAAATATGAATACAATATACATCGATTTTACAGAAATCGGAGACTACGAAGATTTTTACACTCAGCTTAAAGAAAAAATAAAGCTTCCTGAACATTTCGGAGATAACCTTGATGCACTTTCAGATGTAATTTCCGGCGAACTGGAAATGCCTTTGCATATAGAATTTGTAAACATGAGTGTCGATCAGCTTGAAATGTTTGAAGATCTTTTAACGACTCTGGAAGATGCCGAAGAGGAAGTTGAAGATTTTAGGCGCAGCTTTGCTGCGCCCGATTCGTTTAAATATCAAAATACTATTTTCCTAAAACCTCAGTAATAGGATTTCCCACATTTCCGCTTGGAAACTGAATGTGCAGCAAAGCAGAAACCGTCGGCGCAATATCAGTCATATGATATTGCTTGTTGCTTTCACCATGCTTAATTCCCCATCCCATAAAAATCAAAGGAATGTGTGCATCATAAGAATTCCAGACACTGTGTGTAGTTCCTGTTTTTGAATACGGAGGAAGCATAGAGTCGTGAGAAATCAATTGAATATCACCGCTTCTCTGCCTGTTTATTCCGTTGATGATTCTCTCTTTTATTGGTTGAGGAATCGTTGCTTCCTGTACTTCTGTTGTAGAAACGGCATATAAAACTGTAGGATCTTTTTCTAATTCGTGAATTGCAAATTCTTTAATATCTTCAAGCTCAAGTTTATTGTCTGCCATTAATTTTCTGTCAAAATAAATCTGATAATTATCAACACCGTTAATCAGTTTATCAACACCAAATTTTTCTTTAAGCTTTTCATTTAAATTCTTTTCCATGCCTTCACCAAAAAAACCTGTGGTGATCTTATGCTCTTCTAAAAATCCTACAGAATGTGCCCCGCCATGATCTGCCGAAACAAAAACCGTATACTGATTTTTACCAACTTTTTCGTCAAGATATTTGAAAAATGCAGCTAAATCCTGATCTAATCTTAAATAAACATCTTCTACCTCGATAGAATTTGGCCCAAATTTATGTCCGGCATAGTCTGTTGAAGCCAGATTGATCGCCAAAATATCAGTTACTTCATCCGCTCCTAAATTTTCACCTTCCACAGAAGCTTCGGCCAGTTTTAAAGTTAAAGTATTTCCGAAAGGAGTGTAACGGATGTTATCTTTTTTAGTTTTATAATCTTCAGCCAAATTATTGTACGGGAAAACAGGGGTTTTTGAGCTTCCCAAAAGCCCTTCCCAAGAAGAATTATCTGGTGAACTTTCAGTGTATTGATTAATTGGCAATAAAGTATTCCAACCGTTAGCAACCAACTGATCCGGAAGATTCTGAGAGTTGAAATTTTTCAGCCATTGTGGCAAATCATTCATGTACCAAGTACTCGTAATGAAATCTCCGGTAG
>NZ_JBFRGA010000209.1:0-4269 GCF_052115105.1 Chryseobacterium sp. 2TAF14 | reverse complement strand
GGCAATAAGCTTCATCGAAACTGCCATCGTCACAATCAGCAAAGAAATAAGGATGATCTTGGTATTTTTACTTTTAAAATAATTAGGAATTGTAGTATATCCAAAAGCTTTATCTACACTTTTCGTCAGCGTATCTTTCACAATATCAATACATAAAAGAATCAAGAACAGGAAAATTGCCATCAAAAAAACTTTCTTGGAAAAAGTCTGATAATACACCATCATCCCGAAAAACGGATACAATGTTAAGCTGACAAAAGTGAGATTATTTAAGATTAAAATTCTGCTCAGTTTATGGCTGTAAAACCACATAAAAAACTGGTAAACAATAAAGAAAACTAAAACCCTGTACGAAATAAAACTGGCAACACCGAGCGAAATTACCGTTAAAGCCAAATACACATACAGAAAATATTTCTGCTGAATGAAACTCTGAATTCTTGTACGAAAAGGTTTTACAATATGGTCTTTTTCAAAATCATAGAACTGATTAATGATTCCGCCGGCTAAAATGCTTAAAACGGTACAGAAAATAATCCCGTGAACTTTGAAATCAAAGACAAATTTTCTGAAAGATTCTTCCTGATTAAACAGAAAAAAAGTGGAAACATACAAGGCAAAAGTAAGCAAAGCAGCCACAAAAAAACGTGCGCCTAAAAGAAAGCCCACGAACTGCGATAACCTGTAAAATAAAGATTTTCGGATATCAATTTTCTGTTGGAAACTTTCTTTTTCAGAACCCATTCCCAATTGTTTAGAATCTGTAAATCACTTCTTTTTGGAAACCGTCAAGCATTTTTTCTGCTTTTTCGTAGTCTTTGGTGAAGCCTAAAATGTAACCTCCGCCTCCGCTTCCGCAAAGTTTCAGGTAATAGGCATTAGAATCTAACCCTTTTTTCCAGATATTAAAAATACTTTCCGGAATCATCGGACGGAAATGTTCATAAGCCCAATGAGAAAGCTTTTTAAGGTTTCTAAAAAACGGATTCATGTCTTTTTTAAGGAAAGAATCGATACAAGCGTTGTTGTAACGGATAAACTCTTCTTTCAGCGTTTTACGGAAACCTTCAGTCTTCATTTTTTCAAAGAAAATCTGAATCATCGGTCCTGTTTCGCCCGTCATTCCTGAGTCGATCAAAAAGATCGCTCCTTTTCCTTCTTCACCTTTCGGAATTGCTACTTTGTCTAAATTTTCTTTATTTTCTATAAGAATCGGAAGATTCATGTAGCAGATTAAAGGATCCATTCCTGAGCTTTTTCCATGGAAATAGCTTTCCATTTCGCCAAAAACAGCTTTTATATTTTTAAGATCGTCTTTAGAAATTGTTTCAGGATCGTGTTTTGTAAAGCAATATTTTTCAAAAATTGCAGCCACCAAAGCTCCCGAACTTCCTACTCCGTAACCTTGAGGAATATTAGAATCAAAGAAAAGTCCGTTTGAAATATCCTCTTTAAAACGGTTTACATCTAATCTGAATTGCTCGGGAAGGTTTAAATTTTCAAGAAAACCGGCGTATTTTTTTAAATGATAGTTTGATTTTTTTTCAAATTCTGAATCTGAGCCTGAAAATTTTAAAGTGCCTTTATAAAAACTGTAAGGAACTACAAGACCTTGTGAGTCTTCTATCATTCCGTACTCTCCGAAGAGGATTATTTTAGCGTAAAATAAAGGGTTCGTCATTATGTGTTAAAAATCTTTATGCAAAGTTACTATTATTCTGCTGAATATTAACAAATTTTAAGCCAATTATAAAGTGTCTTTGTCTTTTATTTTCTGCACATTCAGAAAACGAATTAGAATTAATCCCACGAAAAAGAAAATCGCCATTGAAAATGCTGCAAACCTCATTCCCGAAGCAGACGGTAAAGTGATATCTATTTTAGCAAAAATGCTGATTAAAGTATCATATTTATCAATAAACAAGGCAAATACAAATGTACCAATGATGATGGCTAATTTTTCAAGAACATCATAGAAGCTGAAGAATGTAGTATTCTCCATCGAATTTTCAGGTAAAAGCTTGGAATAGGTTGATCTCGACATCGCCTGAAGCCCGCCCATTACAAGCCCAACAACACCAGCAACACCGTAAAACTGATATTCTACCGTAGGATTTTCTTTATCTAAGAAAAATGCCCAGATACAAGCAACAATCCATAAAATTACCGCGATCGAGATTACATTTTTGTTACCAATCCTTTTTGAAAGTCTGGAAAAAAATACAGCTCCGATAATCGCTTCAATCTGAATAATCAATAAAGTTCCTATTAATTTATCCTGCGCTAAATTGATTTCACTTTTCCCGAAAAGCGTTGCCATCAGGAAAATAGTCTGCATTCCGACACTGTAAAAGAAAAAACTCGACAGGAAGAATTTTAGATTTCTGTCTTTAAATAATCCTTTTCCAACTTTGAAAAGTTCTTTAAAACTTTCCTTTGCAATATCTTTATAAAAGCTGATGTTATCTTTTAAAACTTCGAAAAAACCACCCTGTTCTTCGTGTCTTTTGAAGATGTTTTTATAGTTTAATAATACTAAATCTTTAGGTAATTTTTCTTTAACATCCCCAAACTGAGGCAAATGCTTGAAGGTATACTGTGAAAAACCAAACCACCAAGCTCCTGTAAGCAGGAAAGTAATTCTTGTAAAAATCAATGTTTGCTCGGTTCCTTTAGCTACAAACATAATTAATACCAAACAAATCAAGACCAAAACTACAGAACCTATATATCCGTAAACATAACCTTTTGCAGAAAGTGCATCTTGCTTGTCTCTTGTTGCAATATCCGGAAGGAAGGAATTATAAAACACCAAACTTCCCCAAAAACCAACACTTGCAGTAATACTGAAAAGCAAACCTAAAAATACATTTTGCATCCCGGTAAACATCGCCAATCCCATACAAGAAGTGGCTCCCAGATAACAGAAAAATTGCAGGAAAGACTTTTTATTTCCTATCGTATCTGCTAATGACGATAAAAACGGCGAAAGTAAAACTACAATTAAAAAGGAAATCGTGAGAGAATATCCATACACTGCATCTGGCTGATATTGTTTCCCGAAAATATCGATGAGATGTCGTACCGGAACTTTAATTGTTTTACCAGTAGATTCTACGTACTGATCAACTTCCTTAATGGTCGTTAATGTAGAATAATAAATAGGAAATATAGTGGACGTAATCACCAAAGAATACACCGAGTTTGCCCAGTCGTAGACTGCCCAAGCTTTCATGATCTTTGGATTATTCTTTATATTCTGAGCAGGTTGAATTTCAGTTTCAGACATTTTCAAATGAATTAGTTGCACAAAAATAGAAAAACCGCTGAACATTCGGAGGTTTTTATTTTTTTTAGTCTAAATTTTATTGATTTGTTAAAATAAGAATTGATTAAGAAAGATATGACTGCTAACAAAGGTGTCGCTCCTCCGGAGCTTAATATCTTTTGGGGTACTTTATCTACAAAGGTTTTGCTCCGCTGGAGCAAGTTTTATTTTAAAATTATTACGTTTTAATATTAAACCTTCAAATTGGAAAAGTGCTAATCATTTATTTTGAGTAGAATAAATTCTCAGATATTTAATGTAAAAATTCAGGCATAAAAAAACCAAAAACACGGATGCTTTTGGTTTCAATATAACAATAAACTAAATTTTACATGTTTTCGATAACGATTGCAGAAGCGCCACCACCACCATTACAGATCGCTGCAGCACCATATTTACCGTTATTTTGTTTTAAAACGTTGATCAAAGTAACGATGATTCTTGAACCAGAACTTCCAAGTGGATGTCCTAAAGCTACTGCTCCACCATTTACGTTTACTTTAGCTGCATCTAATCCTAAGATTTTGTTATTTGCCAAACCAACTACTGAGAAAGCTTCGTTGAACTCGAAGAAATCGATGTCTGAAATCTCAAGACCTGCCTTTTTAAGAGCGATTGGTAAAGCTTTTGCCGGAGCTGTTGTAAAGTTTTCAGGCTCATGAGCAGCATCAGCGTAAGAAATGATTTTCGCCAAAGGTTTTAATCCTAGTTCTTCCATTTTTTCTTTTGAAACAAGGATCAAAGCAGAAGCACCGTCATTTAAAGTAGATGCGTTAGCTGCAGTTACTGTTCCTTCTTCTTTTTTGAAAACGGTAGGAAGTGTAGGAAGCCTGTCGAAGTTTACCGATTTGTACTCTTCATCTTCTGCGAAAATTACAGGATCTCCTTTTCTTTGAGGAATTGATACCGGAACAACCTCATCAGCAAATTTACCTTCGCTC
>NZ_JBFRGA010000208.1:0-8051 GCF_052115105.1 Chryseobacterium sp. 2TAF14 | reverse complement strand
CATCAATCCCACATTATTCATCTTAATGTCACCCAAAATTCTCGGAGCGGTTGTTGTTCCTGTAATTTTAAGATCTCCCGAAAGATGACCTTCCGTATTGGTAATCGCATTCATCGTAAAGCCTTGCAACGTTTTCATCTGAAGCTGATTCATATCTAAATTCAAATCAAAACTACTCGAAGCGGTATTGTAAGTTCCCAGAATTTTCACATCATTATTATTCCCTGAAAGTGCAATATCTGCATTCAGAAGATTCGCCGACTGATTATTGACTTTAATATCAAGATTTCCGACAGGATTTCCGAAGACAAACAAATCAGTCACGTCAATATCTGAAGTGAAGGTCATATTTTTAGTTAAATCTCTCAGTTGCGCTGTTCCGTTGATGGTTCCTTTGGCTAAAAGTGAATCTTTCTTGATGATTTCGGTTATCGTTTCAATTTTAAAATCTTTTAAAGAAACATTCAGCGGACTGCTTGGAGAATTGCTTTCGGATTGTAAAGAAATTTCTGCTCCCGAATTGGAAAGCCTGAAATTATCCGCTACAATTCCCTGACTGAAAATCTGAATTTTGTTGTTTTCGGCAACCGTCCAATCCATATAATTCAGTTTTAAACCATTCGGATTTAAAGAGATTTCGGTAATGTCGTTCATCGATTTTGCATTTCCGGCAATCAGGAACTGCGTTTCATCTTTTTCGTCTTTTGTAGTGATGTTATAATTGATCGTATTTTGTGCAACATCACCATTAATATTTACTTTATTTAGAGCAAAACTTTCACTTTTCAACGCTGCAACACTAAGATCATATTGTAAAGCCTGATTTTCGTTGGTGATTTTTAAGCTTGTATTTTCCAAAGAATTTGTTCCGTACAAAACCTGCGGAATTTTTGCATCCAGTTCTATTTTCTGAGAATCTGCGTTGTAATTTCCTGTGATATTGATGGTTTCAAAACTTTTCAAATCCGGAACAAATTTTCTGATGAGATCATCATTTTTAATTGTTGCATTAATGGTGAAAAATTGTCCTGCATCAATTTTCTGGGCTTTTCCGGGCTTTTGAAACTGATAATATTGATTAATCGTTTGCGATAAAGCTCCGAAAATCTGAGTCAGCTTATATTTACCGTTGAGTTCAACATCGGCAATCTGAGAATTGAATTTTATCAAAGTAGAATCTGCTGTAGAAACTGCATTCAGCCTAATTTCTTGCAAAGGATAAACTTCCTTCGTATCTGAAATCGCAAAATCCTGTAAGTTCAGATATCCATTCAGATTATCAGGATCGAGGTTTTTAAAATCTCCGTCAATTCCGCCGGCGATAATCATTGGCGAACTGTAAAATCCTAATTTATTTAAATCTAATTTATTGATATTCCCATTCACTTTTACCGTCGGATTATCGCTGAAAACTCCCGAAGCGGCAAGATGTAAATTGGCATTCGGATCTTTTGAGTTTAAATCAATATCATAAGCGCCACGGTTGATTTTTCCTTTCAGATTCATATTCTGATAGCTGTAACCGTTGTAAGTGGCAGATTGCACGTCTCCTGAAAGATTTGCAGTCATTATTTTTGGGTCGAAACCTTGTCCTTTTGCATTAATTTTTGCGGTAATGCTTCCCAGATCTTTATTCTGAATAATTTTTCCAATCTGTAAACTTTGAAGGTTTGCTTTTACATCAAAAGTTTCTCTGTTTTTCCTTCTTAAATCAGCTTTTGCGACAACTGCTGCATTACCTAAAGTAGAAGTAAGACGCAAATTGGTATCAAAAATTTGGGTTGTTCCTTTCGCCGTTCCACGAATAGTCATGAAAGAAGGCAAGGTAATATTACTCGGAATTGTATTTTTCGGAACTAAATTATAAATCGTTTTTGATGCAGTCGAAAGTTCGGCAACATTTAAATCGTAATATAATTGATCCGGATTCATCGCATTTTTGATTTTTCCTGAAGCCAAAACTCTGAGTTTATCCAAACCTGAAACTTTCAGATTCTGAATCGACAAATCATTAACCGTTCCTCTTACGAAAGCATTTACATTTAAAGTCGCATTCGGATATTTATTGAATGGTGCTGTATTTCTTAAAGTAGGAACCAAATTTAAAATATCAGAAAAACCGATCTTAGAATCTCGGATGTCGGCTGAAATTTTTACGGCTCCCAGATTGGATGATAACTGCTCAATCGAATTGTAATTTAAAATTACTTCATCTCTTAAAACCGTTTTCGGAGTTTGCAGGTAAAGATTTTTCAGATAGGCTTCTTTTTCAGCGTACACAAAATCGGTGTTGAATTTTTGTACATTTAAACCTCTTGCTTCCTGAATTTCTGCTGATTTTACAGAACCTGCAAAACCATTATTTTCCATTTTGAAATTTCTTACGTCGAGATTTAATTTAGCAAAATTAAGATGGTTAAAATCCATTCCGCTTTTTGTAGGAGCAATGGCTGTGTTGTTATAAACCACTTTTACATCATCCAAAAGAAGTTTTCCAAGAAGAACTTTCATTGCTTTTTCTTTTGCAGAATTTTTTGAAACTTCAGGTTTTTCTTCGTTTTTAGGATTTGCATTTTCTGTCGGAAGAAATAAATTGGCATTGATATTTGCACCGGTCAGATAAACATTTCCGACATTGTAATCGTTGTTTTCGAGATCAATGCTGTTCACTTTCGTGTTTAATTCTTTGAAAAGAACTTTGGCGAAAGTTTTGGTATTGTCGTCACCGTAATCAATGTTGAAATTGGTAAGTTTAACTCCGCTTAAACCCAATTTCATTGGCTTTTTCTGGTTCAGAGAATCTACTTTTTCTTCTACGTTTGCGGCAACTTCTTCCACGAGATCCTGTTTCAGCTTTAATTTTAATCCGTCAAGATTAATATCGTTGACTGCATAAGAATTGTTTTGAAGGTCGAAAGTTTTTACACGGGTATCAAAAGATTTGAAATATACTTGAATATCATTTCGGGATTGCTGATCGTTGAAAGTAATCCCAATATCTTTTAATTTAATTTTATCTAAAGAAATGATGAATGGTTTTGACGGTTTTTGCTCCTGTTCTTTATCAGAAGTGGCAAACGCATCAATAATATAATCGAAATTGAATTTTCCGTCGGGTTTTCTTACCACGTTTGCACGAACGCCTTCCAGATCGATCGAAGTAAGGTCTGCTTTGGAATTAAGCAGTTTCCACATATCTAAACCTACGTCGAATTTTTTTACGGCTAAAAGCGTATCGATATTCTGACCTTTCAGATACAGGTTTTCCATCACCAAGCTGTTCGGGAAACCTATGTAAACCTTATCCAGGCTTACTTTTGTTTTTATTTTTTTCTCAAGATAAACAATCAGTTTCTCTTTTACAAAGTTTTGAACTGCGGGAAGTCTCAGACTCAAGATAAGCAGGATTATTAAAACGACAAAAGAGATGATTGTAATAACAATACCTCTGAGAATTTTTCTTTTGTTGAATTTTTTTTTCAAAATTTCTGTGATTTAAGCAATATAATGTTGTTTTATGGATTTGATGAGTGTTTTTTATCATCGATTCTTAAAAATACGAATTTTGACTTAAATCTTCAGAAACTGAATTTTTTTGAATTGCATCATGATTTATTTTTTTTGAAAATGCCTGCCGGAAAGGCTTTGTTACGGAAATAAAGCAATATGTTTGCCAATACGTTAAAAATGTTAAAATTTACTAAAGATGTGGTATTTGTTTTAAACTGCAAAAACCTGCTCGGTGATATGATAGATGTAGGATGCTATTTTTTCTGCGTCTCTTCCGGTAATGGTTCCTTCTTTTATAAAAGGTCGCATTGTAGGATTGTTTGGTGAGCCATTTTCGAGCATCCAGAAAACATTTTTAAATAAACTTTTTTCTTTGATGTTGATCCAATGTGTATCGGTTAAGTTGGGACCGATTCCTCCTTTTCCGCTGTCTCCGTGACAGGTTACGCAATTGGTTTTAAATAATTGTTCGCCTTCTGAAACGTAATCTGAACTGTATTTTGCAGTTTCTAAATTAATTTGTGGAGCATTTTTTTCATATTCTTCAATGGAAGCGAGCTGCATTTTTGTTTCTTTATCATATTCTGCTTCCGGGTGAGCGTAATCTGTGAAGGCAAAAGCGATCATATAAACGGCACAGAAAATAATTCCGAAATAGAAAAGGCCGATCCACCATTTGGGTAAAGAGTTGTCGAGCTCGGTGATTCCGTCAAAACCATGATCTATTAAAATATCTTTTTCTTCAGACTGAGATTGTTTTTTGAAAGCAGAGTTCCAGAGTTTTAAATAGTACGGAGTTGTCTTATCTGTAATATATTCCTGTTTTTCTTCATCGGTAAGCCTGCTGAATCTTTCGTTTTCTACCAAATCTCCGATAGAATTCATAATGAGCAATAAAATGGTAATGATAATTAACAGTGCCCAAAAGAAAGGTGTAGAAAAATAACTGGTCTCTTGTGCGAACATTTCGAACGCCATGATGGTAATCCCTATCGTTATTGCTATATATATAGATATGGGTGTTCTCGTTTTCATTTTAATTAATATTTAAAATTAATCTACACTTGCTGTTTTGATGTCTGTCGTTTTAATATCAGTTCCCAATCTTTGCAGATAAGCAATCATTGCAATAATTTCTCTTTGCTCCATCGGAATGTAGTTGTTTCCTTTGGCAATTTTCTCTTTATCCATCTGATCTTTTACATCGGTGGCTTCAGAATAAATTCTTTTTACTATCGCTTTTGACTGATTATCTGCCCATTGATTGGCTGAATCTATTTGTGCTTTTGTATATGGAATATCGAAAGTGTTTTTCATGAGTTTCATTTTATCAACCATTTGAGAACGGTCGAGTTTATTGGTAATCAACCAAGGGAAACGTGGCATAATGGAACCTGCAGAAGTAATTCTTGGGTTGTACATATGTTTTAAATGCCATGAATCGGGGTTTCTTGCGCCTTCTCTGTGAAGATCGGGTCCTGTTCTTTTTGATCCCCAAAGGAAAGGTCTGTCATAAACAAACTCTCCGGCTTTGGAATATTGCCCGTTTTTACCGTCAAATCGGTTAACTTCATCACGGAAAGGTCTTATCATTTGTGAGTGACACGAGTTACAGCCTTCTCTTATATAAAGATCTCTTCCTTCTAATTCTAATGGGGAATAAGGTTTTACTGCAGCTATAATAGGTAAGTTGCTTTTCACAGTCAAGGTCGGAACAATTTCTACCAATCCACCGATGGCAATGGCTACAAAAGCTAATATTGATAATAGGTGAGGAGTTCGTTCCAGCCAAAGATGTACGCCTTCGCCTTCTTTTCTGCCTGCACCAACATTCGCTAAAGCCGGAGCTTCCGCAGGAACTTCTTTCTGGAATTTTCCTGATTTGATGGTTTTATATACATTTACAACCATTAAAATTGCTCCACCCAGATAAAATAATCCGCCCAAGAATCTCATTTTAAAGTATGGAATAATTGCAGTCACGGTATCGAGCCAGTTCTTCCACAATAAAGTTCCATCGGGATTAAACTGCTTCCACATCAAACCTTGCGTAAATCCAGCGATGTACATTGGTACTGCGTAGAAAATAATTCCTAAAGTTCCCAACCAGAAATGCCAGTTTGCTAATTTTTTAGACCAAAGTTTGGTCTTCCACATAATCGGAATCAGATAATAAACCACTCCGAATGCCATGAAACCATTCCATCCTAAAGCTCCCAAGTGAACGTGACCAATTACCCAGTCGGTGTAATGCCCGATTTTATTTAAAGATTTTGTGGCTAAAAGCGGGCCTTCAAAAGTTGCCATTCCGTAACAGGTTACAGCGACTACAAAGAATTTAAGAATAGGATTTTCTCTTACTTTATCCCATGCTCCTCTTAAGGTTAATAATCCATTCAGCATTCCACCCCAAGACGGAGCAATCAACATAATTGAGAAACCTGTTCCCACCGCTTGAGCCCATGCTGGAAGTGCGGTATATTGAAGATGATGAGGTCCTGCCCACAAATAGACGAAGATTAATGACCAAAAGTGAATGATAGAAAGTTTATAGGAAAATACGGGTCTGTTCGCTGCTTTAGGCATAAAATAATACATTAAACCTAAAACCGGTGTCGTCAGTACAAATGCAACCGCATTGTGACCGTACCACCATTGTACCAATGCATCTTTCACTCCTGCATAAGCAGAATAAGATTTCCAGCTTGTGAATGATAACGGAACTTCAAGATTATTGAATATATGAAGCATCGCAACCGCAATCCATGTGGCAATGTAAAACCAAATCGCTACATATAAGTGACGCACTCTTCTTTTGGCAATCGTTCCAAACATATTGATTCCGAAAATGACCCATGAAAAAGTAATTAAAATATCAATTGGCCATTCGTGTTCAGCATATTCTTTTGAAGTATTGATTCCCATTAAGAAAGTAATCACAACCGCAATAATCATAATTTGCCATGTCCAGAAATGAATCCACGATAAAATATCACTGTACATTCTTGTTTTCAAAAGTCGCTGCATACTGTAATAAGCACCACAGAAGAAGGAATTACACACAAAAGCAAAAATAACCGCACTCGTATGAAGCATTCTGATTCTTCCGAAACCTAAAGCACCCTGAGAATTAATTAATCCTTGAATATTTCCGCTTCGTAAACTTTGAATGGTTGTATCATCAGTACCAAATAAAAATTCTGGCAATTCAGGATAAAAAAGCATCAAAGCAGCAGTTAATCCTAAAATAAAACCAATAATTCCGAATACAATAGTAGCATAGAGGAATGCTCTGACAATATTATTGTCATAATGAAATTTTTGCGTCTCCATAAGTCTTGTGTCTTGCAGCGAACAATATTTTTTACAGAATTTCCTTTAAATAAAAGAGTTTTGATACCTTAAAATAAATATCATGCTGCGTGTGTAATGTTTTGACAAAGGTATTTACTAACTTTGTCTGAGGCTATTAGATATACTTCTAAAATATACCGAAAACTACTAAAGCAATTGTGAGAATGAAGATTTGTGGACAAAATATCAGAAAAATAAGACGCGACCGTGACCTTACCCAGGAATACATGGCATTCGAAATGGGAATTTCTCAAAAAGCGTATTCAGATATCGAAAACTCCAAAGTGAAAATCAATCTGGAAATTCTCACAAAAATTTCAGACATCCTTAATATAAAACCATCCGATATTTGCAGCATCTCTCACAAATGCGGAAATAATGATTATGAGGATAAATACAATGAACTGGTAGAATACATGAAAAAAAACAACATTGCCCTTCCGGAGAATTTACAGTAATTTTTACTCAAATAATATATAAGATACCTCAGACATTCTCTGGGGTATTTTTTTAGGAGCTATTTCCTGCTCTCCGCACTCGCTATTTTCTTAGATCTGGCTACGATGTCAGAGCCACCGCAGCCAGATCTAAGAAAATGAGCTCAAACAAATGCTGCGATCAGGACTAATAAATTTGTAACAGAAATTTTTGTCATAAGTACTAAAGCCTAAATCTCAAATTTAGATTTTGAATTTTCAAGCCTTGAATCTCTAATCGCAAAAATTCAATCAAACAACTCTACAAATCGTTAGATTTAATGGTTTGCTCCTTCGGAGCGCCCCCTTTGTAGCAATAATATTAAAGAAAGATTTAAGCTCCATAGGAGCGACACGAAAGACAATTCAATAACATCATTCCTCAAAAAGCTCAAGACACACTCACAGCCTCCCCTCCAATCCTCCAACCCTCGAACTCTACTTAAACCTGCGACCCGCGACCTCCCACCTGTTACCAAAAAAACCTCCCACCAAATCAATGAGTTAGCGTTAAATCCTGATCAGATATAAATTTTAAGTTACATAAATTAGGATTGTGTATAAAAAAGTTCTACTTTTGCCGCACTGAAAAACGAGAGGGATTCAGAAGCGCAGAAGAGCATTAATAAGGCGGAAAACATTTATACTGATTACCTACAATCGATAGATTTAAGAAAACCAACTTTTAATTTTTAATGAAATAAAAGTTGT
>NZ_JBFRGA010000207.1:0-8249 GCF_052115105.1 Chryseobacterium sp. 2TAF14 | reverse complement strand
GCGTTACAGGTCCTAAATGAATCCCCGAAGTGGGATCCCAGATTTTAAATGACGTCTCTAAAGATACATTGTCGGCTGAGGTAATCGGTTTTTCAGTTCTTACAATATATTTCAGTGCTTCAATATTATCTGCAGTAATCGCTGTGTTTCCTACAGGCTTAAGATTTTTATCAAAAAATTCGTATTTAGCATTTTTATAATTTTGCAAAATCATCGAACTGCTGATAAAATGCTCTTTTTCAACATTAGATTTGGTAAGGATAACCAAAGTGTTGGGATTTTTATTAACCTTGGCAAAAGAATCGAGGTCAACAAGCTCTGAAGTTGCGAAAATCTTTACCGGAATATCCTGAGAATTTACTTTTAAAGTTCCGTCGGATAAACCATCTTTGTAGTATTGCGAGAAAAAGCACTGAGAGATCAATGCAAATGCCACAAGATAAGTTCGGAAGAGAATAGTACTCATTTTTATTTGTTTATTATTGAATATTTATTTTTTTGGAGGAACGGRATCATAGCCGCTTCCGCCCCAAGGATGACATTTTGAAATTCTTTTTACACCGAGCCAAAATCCTTTAAAAATACCGTGAACCTGCAGAGATTCTACCATGTAATGCGAACAGGTAGGCTCATATCTGCAATTCTTGGGAAGTAAAGGCGAGATAAACCATTGGTAAAATTTAATGAGAATTACCAAAGGTGAAGTGATGATTTTGTTAAATGAAAGTTTCAAAACATTGCAAAAGTAGGGTAAAAAATTGAAATTTAGTTTAAATTTGTTTGAAGTTTAAGACTGTAAACTGATGACCTTCTAAATAAATCAAAAGCTTTTGCAGATTCTGTTTACTTTACTAAAATATTTAATTCCAAATACATAAATCTTGAATCACAACACTCCTTTAGCAGAAAGATTAAGACCAAAAACCTTAGATGAAGTTTTGGGGCAGGAGCATCTTACCGGTGAAAAAGGTACTATCCGGAAAATGCTGGAAAATGATACCTTAAATTCTCTTATTCTTTGGGGACCTCCCGGAACCGGAAAAACAACTTTGGCTGAAATTATTTCAGAGAAATCGGGAAGGAAGTTTTTTAAACTTTCAGCAGTTTCATCGGGCGTGAAAGATGTGCGCGACGTGATAGAAGACGCCAAAAAACAAAACCTTTTTTCAGGAAAATCGCCGATTCTTTTTATTGACGAAATTCACCGTTTTAATAAATCTCAGCAGGATTCTCTCCTTCATGCCGTAGAAAAAGGCTGGGTGGTTCTCATTGGTGCGACTACAGAAAACCCAAGTTTTGAGGTAGTTTCTGCATTGCTTTCCAGAAGTCAGGTGTATATATTGAAAGCTTTGAGCTATGAAAAGCTGGAAGAGCTTATTGATATTGCATCCAAAAGATTTAATAAAGATGAAAATACTGATTTTATAATTAAAGAAAAAGAAGCTTTCATTCAATATTCTGGTGGTGATGGCAGAAAGCTTATCAATTCTGTGGAATTGGTGCTGAATCAGTTTAAAAACTCGGGTAATAAAGAGATTTCTAATGATGATGTGATGTCTGTTCTTCAGGAAACGATGGCACTTTACGATAAAAATGGCGAACAGCATTATGATATTATTTCGGCTTTCATCAAATCGATGCGCGGAAGCGATCCGAATGGCGCAGTTTATTGGTTGGCAAGAATGATTGCAGGTGGAGAAGATATTAAATTTATTGCCAGAAGAATGTTGATTTTGGCTTCTGAAGATATTGGTCTTGCCAATCCGAATGCTTTGGTAATTGCCAATAACTGTTTTCAGGCGATCAATGTCATTGGAAATCCTGAAGCGAGAATTTTGCTGAGCGAAACAGCTATTTATCTTGCGGTTTCTCCAAAAAGCAATTCGGCTTATGCGGCAATCAACGAGGCATTGGCTTTTGTGAAGAAAACCGGAAACCTTCCCGTTCCTTTGCATCTGAGAAATGCTCCTACAAAACTGATGAAAGATTTAGATTACGGTAAAGAGTATAAATACGCCCATTCTTTTGAAGGGAATTTTGTAGATCAGGATTTTTTGCCGGAAGAAATAAAAGAGGTGAAATTTTACGAGCCAGGAAATAATGCCACAGAAAAGAAAATCTACGACGAGCTTAAGAAAAAATGGAGTAACAAATATTAATCATAAAAAACGGATGCTCTTCTGAACATCCGTTTTTAAAATATAATTTGATTTTTATTTTCTTGTGGTAGTGATGAATACCGATTTTACACCATTGTAGTCTTTTACTTCTACCTGCTGTGCAATTTCTGCGTATATCCTCATATTGGTATCCTTAAATTCATATCCTTCGATGATTACAGGAGTATCTTTAGGAAGGTTGTTTTGCTCGTTATATTGCGATAAACTTAGGTTGTCTAACGGGCCTACATTGTTTTTAAACTTCACCTCGGTAAGACCTTGATCTGCAATAAAGCTGAATTTTTTAAGTTTTTGAGGTAAATTGGAAGCTTTATAAGCCTGTGTACTTTGTACATATTCTTTCTGGTTTTCAAACAACGTCGTTGTACCTACCATATCTCCCAAAACAGCAAATTTTACCTTCGTATTTTTTTGAGCAAATAATGTTGCAGAAGCAAAAATCAATAGGGAATATAGAACTTTTTTCATAGTTAATAATATAAGTGTTAAAAACGTGATAAATATACTTACTTTTTATAAAATATCAAGTAAAATTTTAAAATAATTGTAAAATATTGATGGATAATAGTTTTTGAAGGTATTCTTAATATCTTAATCGGCAGAATTTTCGTTTTTTTCTACCAGATTTTTAATGATATTCTTAAATTTTTGAAACATAAATGAACTGAGCAGCAAAATAACACCCAGAATAATAAAAGCAATAATTCTTGAAATATTATCCATTTGCCAGACATCATAAAGGTATAATTTTAGAATAGTAATGCCGAGCAAAGCAAAACCAATTTTGTTGAGCTCCGGAATATTTTTTTGAAGACCAGCAAAAATAATTACACAAGATAAAACTGCCCAGATAATAGGAAGATACAGTGTGCAAAAATGTTCCTGCAGCTGAAAAATGCTTTTGGAAGTTGCATTATTTGAGAAAATATAAATCCTGTAAAGCTCAAAACTTACAGAAAGAACACATATAAATAAAACCATCCAATAACCGGTTTTCCGTTTTAAAAATGTCGATTTCGGAATTTCTTTTATCATTAAATACAGAAGCGGCAACAAATACATCAGATAAACCCAATAAAAACTTTGCTTAACTTCTTTGGTGACTACAACATCTACAATCTGTGAAGTTGAAATATGGGCAACAAACAGAAATAATAAACCGTAGATCATGTAATTTTCCAAATCATCGGAAATACCAATTTGTTTCTTTATGATTAATAATAAACTTACAAAAACGATACTGTACAAAAAGCTATAGGTGAAAATTACAACGAAATGCTGCGAAGAAATTTGATAAATCAGTTCAAATAAAATTGAAAAGTAAATCACACCAAAACATAGAATTTTAAAAGCATTTTCAAAAAACTCGGTGTCGCTTTTTTCTTCAGACTCTTTTTTCAGTAAAATTAAATTAAAAAAGCAAGCTGCAATCACGACCAGGCTCGTCAGAAAAACAGGATTGAAAATTACGGTTAAATGCTTTTCAATATGAATATACTCAGTCCAGGTTATCATTTGAGATAAAATAACCAAAGGAAAAAGCAGGTAGAAAAATATTTTGAAAATATCGTGATTGGTCTTTTTCCAGATGTACAGCAGAAGAGAAGCTTCTATCGCCCAAACGCTCGTGATGAGGTGGGTTTTAAACTGTAACGCCACCGCCAAAGTGAGAAGGCTGATTCCGATTCCTGCAAAAACTGAATAATTTCTTTCCGTTTTTTTATTTTGATATTCCCTGAAAGCAAAAATGATATTAATAATCAATCGTCCAGAAATAAAGATAAACTGCCGTGAAAATAAAGGCGATCCAGCCTACGCTTTTCCAGTTTTTTAAGTACACGGTAACCAGCATTCCGATATTTAAAAGAGATAAATAGGTAAAAAGGAAAACATAGTTGCTTTGTCCGGTACTGATCATCAAAGGTGCAAGAAAACCACCAAATAAAGAAAAAATAATAAGCGTCTCACTATTGTAACGGTAAGAAAGAAAAATTGAGAGCAGTGTAATTGCGCAAATAATGATGAATGCTGTATTCTGCGCAAACAAATGATATTCTCTGAATGCAATGGTCGTTGTGAAATACAGCACAGCAATTCCGCCACCTGTAACGATGGAGGAAAAAATACTGTAATTTTTCCGGATAAAATGAGCAACAATAATGAGAATAAACCCAGCCAGAAAACCAATTCCCATTCTTGCATTTTCGCCGATCCAGTTTTTATCGATGGCATATTTTACAAAATATCCTATTCCTAAAACTAATGTGAAGATACCAACAATGGTAAGAATATTATGTTTAATAAAATCAAAAAGCGGAGCAAGCCAGTCTTTTTTAGGTTCTGAGTCTTCTTCAGTGTTTTCAGGTTTTGCAGTTTGCTCAAACCCGGTTCTTTCATTGTCTGAGATTTCGGGTTTAAAGATTTCTGTGGAACTCTGAGCGGGTTTTTCAATATTAATTTTATCTTTTAATAGTTCATCAATTTTCTGTTCCAGAATTTGAATCTTTCTGTTCAGTTTTTGATAGATGATTACGAAAAGTAGTATTAATATCGTGATAAGTACATAAACCATTGTTCTGATTTAATATCAAATATAACGATTTGAAAAGTTAACCAATAAAAAATCTTAAAACATAATTGATTTTTTAGCCTTTCCAGTTTTCTTCAATCAGCTCCATTAAAAAATCGGGACACTTCATTAGTTTTCTGGTTTCAGAATTTAAAAAGAAAAGGGTAGTAGATGCTTCGGTAATTTTATGTCCTTCCTCGTTGTAAATTTCATACTCAAATTCAATTTTCACTCCCGGAATTTTTCTCATAAAAGTGTGAATTTCTAATTTTTGGTCGTATAGTGCTGGTTTTAAATACTTAATTTTATAATCAGAAACAGGAAGCCAGATTCCCTGCTTTTCAATCTCGTCATAAGAGATCCCGATGCTGCGGAAAAGTTCTACGCGGCCCAGTTCAAAATAGGTTGCGTAATTGCCGTAATAGACATATTTCATGGGATCCGTTTCTGCGTAACGTACTCGTAATGAGTGTGTTGAATGTATCATTTTTAGCGCTTAATTATACATACAAATATATTTTTAAATAATCAATATGCGAAATATTTTTTTTTGAAAATAAAAAATGAGACCTTTGTCTTCCTCCTAAAAACAACTAACCAAAGAATAATCAGGGCATAAAAAATGGATGAAAATTTAATGATGATTTGGCAGAAGTGCCTTCAGTTTATGAGAGATAATCTCAACGCAGCTGAAGATAATTCTGATCTTAAAAAGCTTGAAAAATCTTTCGATTTGCTATTCGATAAAGTACAGCCAATTTCATTGGTTGACAATAATCTTACGTTGATGGTTCCGAGCGATTTTTATAAAGAATATATTGAAGATAACTATCTGTCATTGCTTTCTGCTGCCCTGAAGAAAAACATTGGTAAAGGTGTTAAACTTTGGTATTCGGTAATGGAAAATAAGCCGAGCGGTTTAGAAAAACCCGTTACCATGAATATGAAAGGAAAAACGGTTCCCACTCCGAAAGTTCAGGAAACCATGCCTCAAGGATTTTCTGGAAATATTGTAAACCCTTTTGTGGTTCCGGGAATCAAAAAAGTAAATATTGATTCTAATCTTAAAGCCGATTTTTCTTTTGACAATTATGTAGAAGGGGAAAGCAACAAATTTGCTTCTACCGTTGCAAGATCAATTGCAAAAAGACCGGGAGCAACTGCTTTCAACCCTTTGTTTTTATATGGAGGTTACGGTGTTGGTAAAACGCACTTGGGTCAGGCTGTAGGTCTGGAAGTGAAAAGCCAGTTTCCGGATAAAGTGGTTTTGTATTTATCTTCAGAAAAATTTATCCAGCAGTTTATTTCAGCGGCGAAAGCTCATAAACAGACAGAGTTTGCCAATTTTTATCAAATGGTGGATGTTCTGATTATTGATGATATTCAGTTCCTGTCAGGGAAATCTGCAACACAGGACAGCTTCTTCCATATTTTCGATTATTTGCATCAAAACGGAAAGCAGATCATCCTTACTTCAGATAAAGCTCCGGTTGACATTATGGATATTCAGGACAGAATTGTTTCCCGATTCAAATGGGGACTTTCTGCAGAAATCAAATCTCCGGATCTTGAAACAAGAAAGAAAATCATTGAAGATAAACTGAGCAGAGACGGTATTGTTCTTACCGATGATATGCTCGATTTCCTTGCTGCGGAAGCAAAAACCAACGTAAGAGAACTGATTGGTGTGATCAACTCGGTAATTGCATATTCCACGATTTACAAATCAGATTTAAGCCTTGAATTATTAAAAGAAACAATCAATAAAATTGCGGCTAATCAGAAAAAGATTATTAATATTCCTTATATTCAGGAGGTTGTTTGTGATTATTTCGGAATTAAAAGAGAACAGCTTTTATCTAAAACAAGAAAAAGAGAAATCGCTCTTCCGAGACAATTGGCAATGTATTTCGCAAAAGAATTTACCAATGCTACGTTTACCAAAATCGGTGAAGAAATGGGCGGTAAAGACCATTCAACTGTGATGTATGCCTGCGAAACGATCAAAGATGTTTCTAAGATCGATAAAGAAATTAAAAAATATGTAAAAGAATTAACAGAGAAAATCAAACATTAATTCTGTACAAAACATTTATAGAAAGGGGAATAGGCATATTCTCCTTTTTTTATTTAGTTTTGTATATAAAGAAATTTTGAAAACTGTTTGAGCTAATTTAACTGCAAAATATTTAACATAAAGGCACATTAGATTTTAATTCAAAAGTTGAAAATATTTAGAACACATCAGAGAAAATCAAAGATTTTCAAAAACTTATGTGTTCTTATATCTGTAGTAAAAATAAACTCTTTGTGACTTATGTGTCTATTAAAGATTTTTGAATTTGTGGTTTTAAGATAGACTATAAAATTCAAATAATTTTTAAATAAATTAAATTTTAAATAATATTGAAATGAAAATTTTAATGGTCTGTCTCGGAAATATTTGCAGAAGTCCTTTAGCAGAAGGAATTATGAGATCAAAACTTCCAGGAGATTTTATTGTAGATTCGGCCGGAACTATTGATATGCACCAGGGAAGCAATCCTGACAAAAGATCGGTGAAAACCGCTTCCAAATACGGGATAGATATTTCCAGACAAACTTCAAGACCCATTACGACAAAAGATTTGGATGATTACGATAAAATTTATTGTATGGATTTGAGTAACTTTAAAAATGTGATTTCAATGGCTCAAAATGAAGAGCAGAGAAGCAAAATTTCGTTATTGATGGAAGCTGCGGGTCTCAATCATGCTTCAGGCGAAGTTCCCGATCCTTATTGGGACGAGATCGACGGCTTCGAAAAAGTTTACCATCAATTAGACGAAGCCTGCGACAGAATCGCCAAAAAACTTCTCATTCAAAAATCTACAATTAATAATTAACAATTAATAATTAAAAAAATGCTCTTCCTACTTCCCGCATATCTTTCAGAAAATACATCCATCAGTCATTTTTCGCCTGTCGTAAAAGATTACATTATGCAGACCGATTATTTTTTTGTTGAAAACGAAAAAACAGCAAGAAAAGTGGTGAAGTTTTTTGCACCTGAAAAAAAACAGTCAGATCTGAAGCTTTTTTTGCTGGATAAATACACTGAAAATGCAGATATTAAAGAAGCACAGGAACTGATGCTTAAAGGTCAGGATTTTGGTTTGCTTTCCGAAGCCGGACTTCCATGTATTGCCGATCCAGGAAATTTAATGGTAAAATGGTGTCACGAAAAAAACATTAAAGTTATTCCTATTTCGGGACCGTCGTCTATTATTTTAGCTTTGATTTCGAGTGGTTTTAACGGACAGGAGTTTACATTCAACGGATATTTACCTATTGATAAAAGTGAAAAGAAAAAGCAGATTTTGCATTTGGAATCGATGGTTCAGAAAACAGGTTATTCTCAGATTTTTATGGAAACGCCTTACAGAAACAATGCACTTTTTGAAGATTTGACCAAATTTTTGTCACCCAATACAAAGCTTTGTATCGCTGCGAATATCAAT
>NZ_JBFRGA010000206.1:0-4456 GCF_052115105.1 Chryseobacterium sp. 2TAF14 | reverse complement strand
TCCTTATACGTTCCGTGTAAGTGTAGTTCTTCCGGGTTTTGCGTACCGTTTCCAGGATCCTGATTTCAGACGTTATGCCGAGATGGTCATCAGACAAGAAATTCCGGCGCACGTTTTAGCAAAAATTTGCTGGGTCGGAGATCGTTTCAGCGATAAAGAAACTGCTCAGAACGACCTTGCCGGCTTTGAAACTGCATTTAAAAAATATCTGTCAGATAAGGCTAAAAACAATACTGCCGGCTTAGGAGAAAGCATCCAGGATGTTGTTTTGGCTCTTACTTACCTCAACAATATTTACAGACCGGGTAAACTTCTCGATTGTGCAGCCGAAGATAATGATAACTCAGACGGAAAAATAATATTAGGACAATCAAACATATAAAATCTAAAAACAATGAATGCTAAATTAAATAATATAACAACCCAATATAGAAAGTTTAATCCGAGTCAGGTTTTAACGGAAAGCCAGCTAAACGAATTTATAGATTATTTCGAAGATCAGGACAGGCTTTCAAGAACTCGTCTGAGCGGGGTAGGTATCGTGTGTGGTTTTAAATCAACCTACATAGAATCTGCGACTGATGCATCTCTTATTGATACTCTTGAAATTACGCAGGGTTCCGGTGTTACAACAGATGGAGACTTGGTAACGCTCCGCCAAAAAGGAAGCATAGCTTCAGAAGCAACGATCAATTTTGAGGCTAAAAATTACAAGTATTACAGAGAATATACAGATCCGGTAGGATATGATCATTTTCGTATTTTAGAACAGCCGGAAACTTTTTTAGAGCTGATTACACAGCAGGAATACCAAGCATTAGGTGCAAATAATGTTGGTTTTAAATTGTTAAAAGACATTCGCAGCACTTTACATGATAAAGTGGTCATACTGTATCTGGAAAGTTATTCTAATGAAGAAAATCCTTGCCAGGATGCCGATTGCGACAATGCCGGAGCAGAACAGGTTTCTAATCTGAAAGTACTTTTGGCAGATTCAGGCTCTGTTTTAAATCTTATTAAAAATGGTGATGCAAAAGACAGTATTTATACTGCTCACAATGATTATGAAAAACTTTTTAATGGCTTACCTAAAATAGAGGCAAAAAGAGTGATCCTGGATCCTGCTGTCGACACAACATTTGAGCTGAAAACAAGATTTCAGAATGCTACTGATACTTCTGTTCAGCTAAACAATGGTTTTGGAGCAATTGCAAAGGCATTCAATGTGAATGTTAATCTGGGAGGTCAGACATTGCTGAATAAACTGAATTCTCTATTTCAAAACACGTCACCAAGATTAGAAGATTACCAGTATCGCTATGATCTGCAAAAAGATTTGATAGATACCTACAACGAAATAAAAGATCTGATCTTACATCTCGATTTTGAATGTTGTCCGCAAGTGGCATCATTCCCTAAACATCTTATGTTGGGCTATGTTGGTGCAAAACTTGAGTTAGGAGATGAGAACCTTTATCGTCACGATTTTTATCATTCGCCGATCACTACAACAGATGACGAGAATTACGAAAAAATTGTAATGCTTGCCAATCGTTTTGTACAGAAGATAAATGCATTTCAGGCTTACATCGGACCTATAAAAATTACGCCTTCACGTCTTAATGTAAGATTGGGTGACAAAGCAATTCCGTATTACTACAATGTAGACAAACAATTATTGGGTAAATGGAATTTTGAAAAAACAAAAACCGACAGAGAGGCTTATAATCTGAGTTATCATACTGCAAATTTAGCTACAGATGATTTTGTACAGAATCCTTTGAATTATAATATTGATGACAACGATTTTTACAGAATTGAAGGTCATTTAGGATTGCCTTTTGAAACCGCATATCAAAACATTACCGATCTTAAAAAACAATACGGATTGGCTTTTGACGTCATCGTTCTGCTTTTGAATAAAGATGAAAAAGCTGATTCTGTCGCAAAATTAACCGAGATAAAAACACTGTCAATAGAAGAGCTCAGAAAGCAGGTGGTACTTATTTCCAGCGATATCAGCAGAGAAAAAACCGATTCGAAAAGCGCTTTGCTTACCTTGTCTAAATTAGACAGCCAATTGAAATTATTAAACAAAGTTGATTTTGTAAGAGCTGCAGATCCTTCAAAAGAAGAAATTACCATTGTAAAAGAAGATCCAAGAAAAGAGGAAATTACGAGCGAACTTTTAAGCGAATTCTTAGAAAGAAAATCAGGATTAGAACATTTAGGAGGTGTAGAAAAAGGCGGCGCTTTCGTTTTAATTTGTGGTTCGGGTACAAACAATCAGGTTCTTGCAGACTTCTCGTTGCCTTACCTGTGCTGTTCTAAAGAAAAACCAAATGTTCCGCCTATTGCTATGGATGATAAAGCTTCTTGTATGCTTGGTAAATCTGTGGTTATTCCTGTGTTGAGCAACGATTATGATGCAGACAACGATATTTTAACTGTCGTGAAAAAGACAAACCCATCTTACGGAACGGTAGTTTTAAATACTGATAATACATTCACTTATACGCATGATGGCTCGTCTAATCTTTCAGATTCGTTTACTTATTGTGTAAATGACGGTAAAGATGACAGTAATATTGCGACGGTATTTATCAATGTTAAATCTGCTCCGGTGGCAATAAATGATCACGCCTCGACAGGAAGTGGAGGAGAAGTATTTATTTCTGTGAAAGACAATGATTATGATTTAGGAAATACACCGTTAACCGTATTTATAAAAACACAGCCTACTTACGGAACTGCAACTTTGATGGCCGATGGTAAAATAAAATATTCTCATAATGGTACTTCAACTGCTCTTACAGACTCGTTTACGTATTATATAAATGATGGTGAATTTGACAGTAATATCGCAACTGTTACCATCAGTATTGCACCTCCTCCATGTAATTCAGGGATGGATGTAGTATTCATCTTTGATTATACAGGAAGTATGGGAGGTCAGATTGAAGCTGCTAAATCAGGTGCTGAAAGTATTATCACAACCATAAAAGCCGAATCAGGAAGTAATGCTTATCGATTAGGTATTGTATTGGCAGATGAAAACAACTCGGGAACAGTATCGAGATATCATACAGCTCCTGCATATACAAGCTTACCTTCTTCCAGAAAATACATAAACGATGGAGTTGGCTCAAGCTTCCAATGGATTACTGCGATGGAAGTAATGTCTGCCGATAATAATGAAAACTCATTTAAACTTCAGCTGGATAAACTGAATAATCCGGGAGGTGGATTAAGTCTGGGATCAGGAGTTGGAGGTCCGGAACCTACAGATATGGCATTAAGCAGAGTAGTGGAACACAATTTTGCCGGAACATTTAGAAATAATGTTGCAAAATACGTAATCATAATTACAGACATCACTCCTGGTGGTAATGATGATAATGCTACTTCTGCTGATGTTGACGAACTGAATAGATTAAAAGCTGAATGTGTAAGAAAATCTATTAAAGTAATTGTACTTGGCAGTGGTGTTAACAGTCAGATCGGCGGAAAATATATCTGGAGAGATCTGGCGGATGGTACAGGTGGTTCTTGGAACTCAAGTTATAACGCAAGCGCTATTCAATCTGCCATTATAAATGGTTGTGGAGGTGAAAGATAATGCAAAACCTCTCACAATTTAGAATACTAGATTCTAAAAGTGATAGCATACTTCTTAGGTAGATTAATTTCTGCCTGAGAAGTTTTAAAAATCACCTTAATAAATCATTAAAAATGAAATATAATGAATAATCAATTAAGCAATATATCAACCCAATACCGAAAATTTACCAAAGGACAGTACGTAAAATCTCCTCAATTCAACGAGTTTTTAGATTTTTTTGAAGACCAGGATCGTTTGTCTAAGGTAATGTTGCAGGGAGTGGGTATTGTGTGTGGTCTTAAACCACAACCTGTTTATGTAAGGGGTCAGTTAAACAGCATACAGCTTTCTCAGGGAGTAGCTCTTACAACAGACGGAGATCTGCTCACTTTAAATAAAACAAGCGAGGTAAGTAAAGAATTGTATGTAAGCGATTTAAAGACCATTAAAATAGAAAGCAGAGATTACACCCATTTTAAAGTGTATGATAATTTCAAAGTAAGATATCCTGCATTTAGCATTGGAGCCACCGCTCAGATTGATCTTTGGGAACTGGCAACTGCTGAAGAAGCAGATTCAGATTTTAAGACGGTTAATAATCTTACAAATTTAGAAGGCAAATATCTGTTGCTGTATTTAGAAAGTTATGAAAAAGAGATCAAACCTTGTAGAGGTGTAGATTGCAACAATCACGGTATTCAGCAGATCCGGAACCTTAAAGTTTTAGTAACCACAGCAGACGGAATCAAGTATATTCTTGAAAAAGATAAAATTCAGAAACATCCTTTATTTATAAAAGATATTCTGAAACCTGTAAAGCTGGAAAGAGTCATTGTTGAAAGGCTTATTTTAGAT
>NZ_JBFRGA010000205.1:0-4485 GCF_052115105.1 Chryseobacterium sp. 2TAF14 | reverse complement strand
TGATTCATCTTATGCTCGCTTAAAATATACAGTATCAAATTAAAAACTTTGCGTTTAAATAAATCTGTTGCTTTTTAACGCAAAGATTTTTTTAAGTATGAATATTTCAGAAAGCAAAGGCAAATAAATTTATTTCGCAAAGCTTGAAACTATAGCTTCATCAAATCAACTTGTTGATTCATCTTATGCTCGCTTAAAATATACAGTATTACATTAAAAACTTTGCGTTTAAATAAAGCTGTTGTTTTTTAACGCAAAGATTTTTGTATGAATATTTTCAGAAAGCAAAGGCAAATAAATTTGCTTCGCAAAGCTTGAAAATATAGCTTCATCCTATCAATTTGTTGATTCATCTTATGCTCGCTTTAAAATGTACAGTATTAAAGTAAAAACTTTGCGTGAAAAAATAAAGTAGAAAAAGTTCGTGATAAATAATTACATTCAATTTTAAACCAAATTAAAGAACAATAAAAACTCACAAACAAGAAAACTAAACTTTTCATAAGTTATATTTGCTCAGTCTCAATAAGGTAATCAACGACCGGTAAATACAAATTTTAGATATTTTAAATGGTTTCATGAAGATTAGCAACAAGGTTTTATTTGAAATCAAAGAAAAATAAGTAAATTTGTGACCATTAATAAATAGAAAAATAAATTTAAAAAACAATAAAATGTCAATTTTAGTAAACAAAGATTCTAAAGTAATTGTACAAGGATTTACAGGGAACGAAGGTACTTTCCACGCAGGTCAGATGATCGAATACGGAACCAACGTAGTAGGTGGTGTTACTCCCGGAAAAGGAGGAAGCGAGCACTTAGGAAAGCCGGTATTCAACACCGTAGCTGATGCTGTATCAAAAGCCGGAGCCAACGTAAGTATTATTTTTGTACCGCCTGCATTTGCTGCAGATGCTATCATGGAAGCTGCTGAAGCAGGTATTAAAGTGATCGTTTGTATTACAGAAGGTATTCCTGTTGCAGATATGGTAAAAGTAAAATCTTACATCGCAGACAAAGATTGCAGATTGATCGGGCCAAACTGTCCTGGAATCATCACTTCTGAAGAAGCTAAAATTGGTATTATGCCAGGTTTCGTTTTCAAAAAAGGTAAAGTAGGAATCGTTTCTAAGTCGGGAACCCTTACTTACGAAGCTGCTGATCAGGTTGTAAGAGCGGGTTACGGTATTTCTACTGCAATCGGAATCGGTGGTGACCCGATCATCGGTACGACTACTAAAGAAGCTTTAGAATTATTCATCAACGATCCTGAAACTGAAGCGGTTGTAATGATCGGTGAAATTGGTGGTGGTCTTGAGGCTGAAGCGGCAAGATGGTACAAAGCAAGCGGTTCTACAAAACCAGTTGTAGGTTTCATCGCAGGACAAACTGCACCTAAAGGAAGAACAATGGGGCACGCTGGTGCAATCGTTGGCGGAGCAGAAGATACAGCTCAGGCAAAAATGGAGATCATGAGAGAAAACGGTATCAATGTAGTAGATTCCCCTGCTGATATCGGAGCTACTGTAGCAAAGATCTTAGGATAAACTAAAACAAATACATAATGAAAAAATTTTTATTAACATCTGCATTGGCCTTTTCTTTTTTATCGTTCGCACAAATCGATTTAAGAAGTACAAGATTTGGTCTTACAGCGGGTGGAAACTATTCCAGAGTTAAAAATGCACACAATCCTTCGGGAGCAAGATTTGCTTTTCAGGGCGGGGTTTTAGCGTTAATCCCAATGGGTGGAGCAAATCAGTTTTATTTGCAGCCGGAGGTGACGTATTACGGAGCCGGAGAGTCAGGAAAACATAAAGATTCTAAAGGAGCAGATGGTTATGATGCAGTTTATGCCAATAACTATTTAAGTGTTCCTGTTTACTTTAAAGGGTATTTTTCTGAAGCAGAATCAGAATTTTTCGGATTAATTGGTCCAAGATTCAATTTCCTGCTTAGTCAGAATGTAAAAAATCCTCCTGTAGGAAGACCTTATTATGATCCTGATGTAACCGTTCCTGAGTATCCGAAGATTAACGGTAAAGCAAATAGCTTTAATTTCGCCGTTGGTGTAGGAATAGGATATAGCTACAAAAGACAGTTGGAACTTGCTTTAAAGTATGATTTAGGACTTTCAAATACTTATCCTAATTTAGTGGAAAGTTTTACACAAGATCCTAATACTGCTAAAAAGAAATCTGAGCAGGTTCTGAGTTTGACTTTAAGCTATATTTTTGAATAAAATATTTTTTCAAATGAACATAAAAAAATCCCGGAGTTTAAACTTCGGGATTTTTTGTTTACCTTAATACTATCTTAAAATCTTCTATTTTACTAAATCCCCAAAAGCCTTCAGATAATTTCAACTGTAATGACTTTGCATGATCTAAAATTTCAATATTATTATCAGCTTTAATAGTGAAAATTTTATGATCTCTCGGGCTGATTTCAAGATAAACTATTCTATAATGCTGATCATTAATTATTGGATTAGAAATTGTGGAAACTTCATTAATATTATAGCTTTTTAAAGTTATTCTGCTTCCGGCAAAAAAATAATTCGTTGATAATATAATTGTTGAAAAAGAAATTCCAAAAAATAGACAAAAGAATACTTTTACGAATCTGCTTTTTACATTACTTGTCTTTATTATTTTAGTGAATATTAGAAAGATTAATGAACCTAAAAAACAAAAAAATAAAACAGTTTTAAATCCAATTATTGTTCTTGCATAAAGAAATATATTGATACATATGGATAAAATTATTCCAAATATTAATAACAATATGATCCCTATGTTTCTGGGTGGAAGCATTTAGTTATAATTTAAAATTTTAGCCTCTTATCCACTTCCAAAGCTCCTTCAGCGTTGCCTTATTCCCATACATTAAAATTCCTACTCTGTAAATTTTTCCTGCAAGAAAAATCATAAAGAAAGTCGTTCCTGCCAATAAAGCAATAGACAAGGCAATCTGCCAAGCCGGAACGCCAAACGGAATTCTTGCCACCATCGCAACCGGAGAAGTAAAAGGAATGATCGACATCCAGAAACCAACCGGTCCGTCAGGATTATTAAGTACAGAAATGCTTCCATACATCCCTAAAGTAAGCGGTAGAATGGCAAATAAAGTAAATTGCTGAGTTTCCGTTTCGTTATCAACCGCTGAACCGATTGCTGCGTAAACAGAACTGTAAAACATATATCCTAAAAGGAAAAATATGATGAATACAAAAATGATTAACGGAAAATTTAATTCTAATAAACCATGAGAAACCTGTGTTCCGATTTCCAAAAGATCCAGTTTGCTAAGAACACTTTCTTCTCCGCCGGCAATATTTTTCTGAAGCGAAGAAAATCCTGTGTTTAAAACCAAAGCGCCAATCACCGACATCGCAATCCAGACAATAAACTGAGTAAGAGCAACCATGGTAACGCCCAAAATTTTTCCCATCATCAGCTCAAAAGGTTTTACGGATGAAATGATAATTTCTACAACACGGTTATTTTTTTCTTCTAAAACACTTCGCATTACCCGAACTCCGTAGATAATGATAAACATAAAGGTAACGTACATCAGAATCATACTTAATGCACTCTTAATTCCGAACGCGAGATCAGAATCTTCTTTGTTGTCTTCAGAAACGTTGATGGTTTTTAAAGTGAAACTTTTATCTAAATTTTCAAGTTGCGCTTCTTTAATTCCCAGTTGCTTTATTTTTTCTTTTTTGATAACATTGGTGATGTCAGAAATAATTTGTTGCTTCGTATCAAACCCGATTTTTGTATTCACAACCAATCTTGTGCTTTTTTCAATGTCATCAAGATTATTGCCTGATAAAGCCGGAAGGATCAAAATTCCGTCAAGGTTTTCATTGCCTTTCAGGTTTTTAACTTTGGCATTTTCTTCTGCTGAAGGAATAAAAACATAATTGATTTTTTCGTCAGACTTAAGCTGCCCTTTAAAAAGTCCGCTATTGTCAACCACTTCAATTATATTGTGAGACTGATTGGCTTTAAACATAAATCCTATTACTGCTCCAAAAGCAATAATCATCAACGGAGCCAGCAAAGTAAGTATAATGAAAGATTTTTTCTTAACCTGCGTAAGAAATTCTCTTTTTGTAATTAAAAAAATATTGTTCATAAAATTAAGAGTGATTGCTTACCGCATTAATAAATACTTCATTCATGCTCGGAATTCTTTCATCGAAAGATCTTACTTTTCCTACATTGACCAGATCCAAAAGAATGTTGTTTTGATCGGCTTCGTTTTTCAGATCAAAAGAAATAAGATTGTTTTCGTTGCTGATGTTGAAAATTCCGTACTTATTTTTAAACTGATCAAATTGATAATCGTTGACTTCAGATAAAGTAATCCCAAAAATATTTTTTTTGAATTTTTCACGTACGTCAAAAACCCTTCCGTCGATTATTTTTTTTGAATTGTTGATTAAAGCAACATAATCACACATTTCTTCCACAC
>NZ_JBFRGA010000204.1:0-4507 GCF_052115105.1 Chryseobacterium sp. 2TAF14 | reverse complement strand
ATATTTATAGTGTGTTTGGAAAAAGTGAGATCGATTTACCAGGCGTAGACTATTTCAGTAATCATTTTGTAGCTGTACCTTCAGGATGGTGGGTAAACCTTAAAAATGAACTCAATGTTTGATGTACTTTTTATTCAGCATGAAAGCCTAACTCAAGTTTTGTTAGATGAAATAATTAAGGTGAAATCTGCTGCATGGCCTTACAGCTATGATCAACAGTATAATTGGATTAAAAATAACCTGAAAAATTCAGATATTCATGTTTTATTACGTGATAGAGAAAAAGTTGTTGCCTATCTTAATCTCGTTAAAATAGAGGTGCAAATCGAAAATAGTACACTAAATGGTTTTGGAATAGGTAATGTATGTGCTATTGAAAAAGGAAAAGGATGGGGAAAAGAATTATTAATAAAAGTTAATCAATATTTAATTAATCATCAAAAAGTTGGTTTATTGTTTTGCAAAGAGAAACTTACAAAATTTTATCTGGAAAATGATTGGATCTTAGTTCCAGATCACCAAATGTCTATCTCGAATATACAATCCCAGATATTTACTTTTACGTATAATGCTCCCGAAAATTTCACTCAACTGAAATATGACGGAGTTCTTTTTTAATGCTAAAAATCTAAAAGAGAATGAATGTTTTTTCAAAAATAAGTCTAGCACTTTCTAGCCTTTGGTTTTCTTTTTTAATGAGTCTTCCTGATGAGTTTAGTAAATTTAGAGTGAAGTATTATAATAGAAAAGGTGGGAAAATACATAAAAATGTATCTATATCTCCTAATGTTCGTATTAGAGGAAAAATTGAAATAGGCGAAGGAAGTTCTATTGCACAAAACTGTTCTATTTCTGGAGAACGTGCCGGGGTTTTTATAGGAAAAAATGTTATGATAGCACCTAATGTTGTAATTGTAGCTTTTAATCATGGATTTGAGTCATTAGAAATTCCTATGGCTTTACAAAAAAATACAGAGAAAGAAGTTGTAATCGGAGATGATGTTTGGATTTCTTCGAACTGTAGTATATCAAAAGGTGTTACAATAGGAAATGGCTCTATTATAGGCGCCAATTCTTTTGTAAATAAAGATATTCCGCCATTTTCTATTGCAGGAGGTGTTCCTGCAAAAGTAATAAAATCTAGAATTTAATATAAAAGAAACATTGAAAAAAAATATTCTTGCCAATGTATTAGGAAAGTTTTGGAGTATTCTTTCTGGTTTTCTATTTATTCCACTTTACATTAAATTTTTAGGTTTCGAAAGTTATTCGATAATAAGTTTTACACTTATTATCGCTGGAATAATGGCAATATTAGATGCTGGCTTAACGGCTACATTGTCAAGAGAATTTGCTAGAAAAGATCAATTACTTGATGAAAAGTATAGAGTTTTTAAAACCTTGGAAACTTGTTACTTTTTAATAATTATTTTTATAAGTGTTTTGGTGTTTTTTTCCTCAGATTTTATTGCAAACCAATGGCTAAATCTAAAAACTATTGAACCACATAGAATTTCAATTTTTATTAAAATAATTGGTTTTGAAGCCGGATGCCAAATGCTATTTCGTTTTTATATGGGCGGTGTATTGGGCTTTGAACAACAAGTTAAAGCTAATGCTTTTCAAATAGGATGGGGAATGTTAAGAAATGGGTTTGTTGTAATAGCAATTTATTTTGTGCCTTCACTGGAAATGTTTTTTGTTTGGCAACTTATTGCTACAATTATATTTTCAGTAATGATGAGATTCTTTTTGTTAAGTATTTTGAATGGAAAATATAGTTTTTCTTTCAAACCTACTTTAGAAAAAGAAGTTTTTTTAAAAATTTGGCGGTTCGCAGGAGGTATGTTATTAATTTCATTAATAGCCTCTCTTAATACACAAATGGACAAATTGGCAATTAGTAAATTATTAAATATAAATACTTTAGGATATTATACTATAGCAATTTCTATTGCTATGGTAATTCATATTTTAGTCAGTCCAATTTCTATAGCACTTTTACCACGATTTACGGCTTTATATTCAAAAGGTGAGCGTGAGGAAGCTAGTCAACTATATAAAAAAATAAATTTATTTATAGCGATTTTATTATTTTCTTTTATGGCAAATATAATTTTCCATGGAAATAAAATTATTTGGATTTGGACAGGAGATTTAAACTTAGCAGAGAAAGCGGGCGTTTTTTTACCGATACTTTCTGTGTCTTTTACAATGCTTGCGTTTGCTTCAATTCCTTATGATATAGCGATTGCTAATGGATATACAAAACTCAATAATCTATTAGGTATTTTAAGTTTGTTTTTAACTTTACCTGGTTATTGGATTGCTACCAAATTATACGGAGGGATTGGGGCTGCCTATGTTTTTTGTTTCGTACAAACGATAATTACATTTGTTTATTTATATTATATAAATAAGAAATTCCTCAATATAAGTCTGTATGACTTATTTTTAAAAAAATCTTTGCTTCCACTCCTAATTTGTACATGTGTTGCCTATTGTTTTTCTTTAATACCAAATGTATTTGCAGAAAATAGAGTTTTAACATTTTTCTGGATCGGAATCTTAACAGGTGCGACTTTAGTTTTAGCCGTTTTTATCGTTATTCCATTCAAAGAGCTGAAGAGTATTTTAGAATTAAAAAAAAATAGTAATTAAAAGATAGAAAATGAATCCTTTATTAAGTATTATTGTTCCGACTAAAGATAGGTATGAATATCTAAAGCCTTTAATTGAATTGGTAAAGAGTTTTAATTCTGATGAAATTGAACTGGTCGTTCAGGATAATACTAAAGATAATTCAGAAATTATCCAATTTATTGATGAGTGTAATTATAGCAATTTAAAATATTTCCACACTGCAGATCAATTATCTGTTGCAAGAAATTCCGATTTAGCAATTCTTAATTCAAAAGGTAGATATGTTTGTTTTATTGGTGACGACGACGGGGTTAGTTATCACATTATATCGGCAGTTAAATGGATGGAGGAGAAAAGAATTGATGTGCTTAAAAGTACAGCAACTTCATATAAGTGGCCATCGTTTAATTTTTCAAAGATTGGAAATTTTTCAGCGGTTCTTATGCTAGGTTTTTACGATAAAAAGTATAAAAAAGTAGACGCTATTGCAGAACTGAAAAAATGTTTATTAACTGGCGGGAATGAAGTTGCCTTACTGCCAAAAGTTTATCATGGTATTGCAAAACGATCTACTTTGGATAAAATCTATGTCATAGGAGAAACGTATTTTCCTGGTCCATCACCGGATATGGCAAATTCTGTGGCAATGTCATTTGTTGCTGAAAATTATGTTTATCTTAATTTTCCTGTTATTATACCAGGCAACTCGATCAGGGCAGGTGGCGATGCACAAAAATTTAAGAGACAATGTGCCCAGATATCTGAAGTTCCCTTCTTGCCGAAAGACACTGAGAAAAATTGGGAAAACTTCATACCTAAAGTTTGGGCAAGTGAAACCATCATGCCAGAATCTGCCTGCAAATCTTTAAAATATATGGACAAAGCAGATTACATAGAAAAGTATCTTAATAAAGAACAGTTGCTGGCATTTTTTATGGTTGGTCATCCAGATTTGAAACATCTCGCAATTCAAAAGTCAAACAGTAGATATTTAATGTATTTTCATTTATTTATTTTTATGTTAAAAAAAATATTTAAAGCAGGATATAACAAAATTATATTTACATTATTTGGTGTACTTTATTCAGGAGTAAGTTATTCAGGAGGCATTTTTAATGTAAAAAATTATTTCAAAATAATAAAAAATATTCAGACTATAAATGAAGCAAATGAATATATAATGAAGAAAGAAAGAACATTTAAAATTAAATAGACCATACATTTATTATGAATATAGTTCTTACCATATTTTTTGTACTATTTATATTCTTTGCTATAATTGAAAAGAGACATAAAATATTAATTTTTCTTGTTATACTTGCTGTATTTACTGATGTTTTTACTTTTAATTTAGGATCGGTCGTTCACCTTTCAAATATGATAGGCTTTGCTATGTTACCTTTGGTAATCAGGTTTTATTTCAACGGAAAATATAGATACATCTCAAAAAAGGTCAGCGTTATTTTCAGACCGTTATGGTTAAACTTTTTTTATCTGGTTATTTTGGGGTATGTTTTTGGTTTTTTAATACCTTGGGAAGATACCGGCGGTTACAGAACGTGGGCACAACAAGCTTCAGGACGAAGTATAATTACTTTGATAAGATCTTTTAATGAATTTTGTATTGCATTATATATTATCTGTGCAATTGTTACAGAGAAAATATCTATTCGTTTTGTAGTATCAGCAATTGGCTGGATTAGTTTAGCGAGTTTCTTGGTAGGAATATTAGAATATAGTAGTGGCTACCCCGTTATAAGATCATTAATTCAAGATAAACCCAAGATATTAAATGAGCGTTTTTTGGGTTTATCTGGCGAGCCAAAATCTTTTGGTCGTAATGCTGCTCTTGCCTATGTAATAA
>NZ_JBFRGA010000203.1:0-5295 GCF_052115105.1 Chryseobacterium sp. 2TAF14 | reverse complement strand
CTGTATATCTTCCGCTCGCAAAGGCACTTTGTTCAGCTAAGCTTAGAATTTCTTTGGTGAGTGAAACGCCTTTGCGAACGAAAAATGTTTTCAATACATTCAAAAAAACTTTGTGACCTTTGCATTTAAAAAAATTGATTTAATAAAAAACCGTTCTCACAAATTTGAAAACGGTTTTCTAAAAATTAAAAAAATTATAGGTAAAATTATGTTTATAATAAAAGTGAACTGCTCATTTTACTTCTTTGTGAATCGTAGAAAAAAGTTTAAATAATAAATTGACGAAGTAAACCTGCAATTCACTGTAGTTTTAATAAAGTACTCCTAAACTAGAACCCGCAAAATCTGTAAGCTCTTCCACTCTCCCCTCTTTAATTTTTTTCGCCCATTGATAATCGCTCAATAAAGCTCGCCCTACCGCTACAAGATCAAAATCCTGACGGTCTAATCTTCTTATCAATTCTTTAAGATCTGCTTTTTCTGAACCTTCACCCGCAAAAGCTGACATAAAATCGCCGTTTAATCCTACAGAACCTACGGTAATCGTCGGTTGACCTGTTATTTTTTTTGCCCAGCCTGCAAAATTCAGATCTGAACCTTCAAATTCGGGTTCCCAAAAACGTCTTTGTGAACAATGGAAAATATCAACTCCGGCTTCTTTTAACGGTAATAACCAATCTTCCATTTCGATCGGATTTGCTGCTAATCTGCTTTTATAATCCTGCTGTTTCCACTGGGAAAGACGGATGATAATGGTAAAATCTTCACCTACTGCAGCACGAATTGCTTTTACCACATCTACTGCAAATCTGCTTCTTTCTTTTAACGTTTTTCCACCGTATTCATCGGTTCTGGTATTGGTAACTTCCCAAAAAAACTGGTCAATCAGATAACCATGAGCGCCGTGAATTTCCAAAACATCAAATCCTAAATCTTTAGCAGATTTTGCCGAAGCTGCAAACTGGTCAATCGTATCCTGAATATCTTCCAAAGACATTGTAGAAGCCTTTTCCATATCAACCAAAGGATAATCTTCTAAACTTCTTGTATCACCGACATGCCAAATTTGAGGTCCCATTTTTCCACCATTCTGGTGAACTGCATCGATCACGTTTTTCCAGCCGTTTAAAGCTTCTGTTCCGTAGAAATCAGGGATATTCTGTAAATTTTTTGATCCGGGTCTGTTGATGACCGTTCCTTCAGAGAGAATCAATCCAACTTCCGAAGCTGCTCTTCTTGCATAATAATCTGCAATCTGCTGAGTCGGAACTCCGTTATCAGATTGAGCTCTCGTCATCGGAGCCATTACGATTCTATTTTTTAGTGTTAAATTCTTGTATTGAAARGGTTTAAACAATGATTCTGTACTCATTTTTAAAAGTAATTTTTATAATTGTTACACAAAGTAACTAATAATAGTTCATTTTTGTATCTTTTAATCAGAAAATAGTGGTAACTTCGCAGTAACTTACATTAGTAACCTCAAAGTAACGTTTGATTTTTTTTCAACCGCAAAAGGCACAAAAGATTAACTTTGAATTTCTAAGCTTAAAAACTAATCTTCAATAAGAGCACATAAGTTTAAAAAATCTTTGATTTTTTTATTTTTGTGAGCTTTAACTTAAGAATAATTGAACTTAAAAAAATATACCATAAAGCTTTTGTGACTTTTGGTTAAATATCAATTAGTTTTTAAAAAAAAATACAATGAAAAAGAACGAATTAATGCAATACAGCTGTCCTTTAGGCAAAGCAATGTCTGCGTTGGGAAGCAAATGGAAACCGATCATCGTGTTGGTTATAAAAGACCGAAAATTGCGTTTCGGCGAACTTGCTGTTCGAATTAATGTCATTTCGAGAAAAGTTCTGACCGATCAGCTTAAAGAAATGCAAACCGACGGATTGGTTATCCGTGAAGAGTTTAAAGAACTTCCGCCGAGAGTAGAATATTCGCTGACAGAAAAAGGATTGGCATTACTGCCGATTTTATATCAACTGGAAGAATGGGAAACGAAATATCATGTTTATGATCCTGAGAAAGATAAGGATTGTAAAACTTTTTTGGAAGAGAAGAAAATAAAAAAGGCTGTCGTTTGATAGCTTTTGTTTTTACAAGTTACCAGATTCCCAATTCTTCCAGTTATTATTAGACTTTAAACTTGGTTTCCAAAAAGATTTATCTTTTGTAACTAAAATTTTAGCTATAAGTTTATAAAGTTCCTGTTCACTTGGTAAATTATTTGGATCATAATGAAAATCATTAATTGTTATTATTTTTTTCAGATTTTTAGGAATATATTTTTTAATTTCTTCTTCTGTTGCAGATATTAAAATAGGATTTGTTTCGTTATAAAATCGAATCAAATCACCAAAAGCTATTAATTTTTTTGGATTATCATAATCTCTGATTTTAATTCCTACTTTTTCATAATCTCTATAATTATTATTAAATGAAATAAATTTATTTCGAATTTTTATTTCTTTAATATTATTTCCAATAAGTTCAAAATTTTCCACATCAGTAATACCATTTTTGTTTTCAATTCTGGTATACTCATCTGAATCAATTAAAACAATACTACTTACATTTGAAATATAATTTCTTTCAGGATATTTCTCTACAATATAATCAATACAATTCCCTACATAATCAAGTTCAATCTCAGCTCTTCCTGCCCTATTTTGATAACCACTTTTCTCAAAAACAATTGCCCATTTATTTTCATCTGAGTACAAATGAATTTTATTTCCTGCAGTTTCACAATAACCATGTTCCAAATCAAGAAAAAAATTATATTTGATATCTTGTGGACGAGCACTCGGATAATATTTACTGGGTTCGCCTTTAAATGCTAAATCTAATTGGTCTAAAATTTCTTTTTCAGTATAATTCATTTGAGATTGATTACAAAAAATTATGATAAACAAAATTATCATCGTTGATATTAACTTCATAAGCTATAACTATAGAACTAAATTAACAAAAAAACCGCTTCCCAACAGAAAGCGGTTTCAAAATTTATCTAAAATCCCAATTAAAATATCGCAGGATATTTCTGAGGATTTGTTTCGTTAAACATTGCGTAAATTCTTTCCACCATATCATCTGAAGATGGCTTAGAGAAGTAATCTCCGTCACTTGCATAAGCAGGTCTGTGGTCGTTTGCAGCGATTGTCAAAGGATCAGAATCTAAAAATCTGAACGCTTTTTGTTTTTCTAAAATCTGTTGTAAAATAAACGCTGAGGTTCCACCTTCCACATCTTCATCGATTACAACCAATCTGTTGGTTTTCTTCACAGATTCAGCAATTTCGTGCGTTAAATCGAAAGGAATTAATGACTGAACATCAATAACTTCCGCAGAAATTCCTAATTTCTCCAATTCTTCCGCAGCTTCCATTACAATTCTCCAGGTAGAGCCGTAAGTGACCAAAGTAACGTCTTTTCCTTCTTTTGTAACTTCAATTTTCCCGACAGGAACTGTGAATTCACCTAAATTATCCGGTTGTTTTTCTTTTAATCTGTATCCGTTCAGACATTCAACAATTACAGCAGGGTCGTCGCTTTGAAGCATTGTGTTGTAGAATCCTGCAGCTTTTGTCAAGTTTCTCGGAACCAATACCAAAATCCCTTTAGAAAGGTTCAGAATTCCCGCCATTGGCGAACCTGAATGCCAAACTCCTTCCAATCTGTGACCTCTCGTTCTGATGATGACAGGAGCTTTTTGTCCGCCTTTGGTTCTGTACTGAACTGTAGCAAGATCATCACTCATTCCCTGCAAACAGTACAAAATATAATCTAAATACTGAATTTCAGCAATTGGTCTTAAACCTCTCATTGCCATCCCGATTCCCTGTCCAAGAATGGTTGCTTCACGGATTCCTGTATCTGCAACACGAACCTCACCGTACTTTTCCTGCATTCCTTCAAGACCTTGGTTTACGTCACCTATGTTTCCGGCATCTTCACCAAACACTAAAGTTTCAGGATACTTTTCGAAAATTTTATCGAAATTATTTCTCACCACTACCCTTCCATCTACATCTTCAGAAGCATCAGAATAGATTGGTTTAATTTCCTGCACATTTTCAGCTTTCCACTGAGACTGAGAGTACAAATGAGAAGAATAATTGTCTTTTTCAACCTCAAAAATCTCGTTATATTTCTGCATTAGCTGATTTCTTTCAGCAGAGTTCCCTTGAGGCTGCGTAACTTCAATTACATGAACGACAACAGGAACACTTTCCATTCTTGCAAACTGTTCAGCCCTTGCATAAGCATCCAACAATGCAGGATAATCCCAAGCTTTCACCTGAATGATTTCGCAACCCTGAAACTCACCTTCTTTTCTCTGGAAACCGCTCAACATTTCAGCAATATCTGCTTTCGCCCTCTGTTTCATGGTAGGAACAGAAATTCCGTAACCATCATCCCAGATAGAAACAATCATAGGAACCTGAAGCGCACAAGCCGCATTCAAAGCTTCCCAGAAATGACCTTCTGCTGTAGAAGCATCACCAATGGTTCCGAAAGCAATTTCGTTTCCATCATTTGAGAATTTTTCAGAACCGTCAAATTTTACGGTTTTATATATTTTCGAAGCCTGCGCCAAACCTAATAATCTCGGCATTTGACCAGCCGTTGGAGAAATATCAGACGAAATATTTTTCTGAGCCGTTAAATCTTTCCAGCTTCCATCTTCATTCAAACTTCTTGTTGCAAAGTGACCGTTCATCTGTCTTCCGGCAGAAGCAGGTTCCCTTTCTACACTTGTATCTGCATACAACTGGGCAAAGAAACTTTCAACCGTCAAAGCATCTGCAGCCAAAGCAAACGTTTGATCTCTGTAATATCCTGAGCGGAAATCTCCGTTCTTGAAAACTTTTGCCATTGCTAACTGCGGAAGCTCTTTTCCATCTCCAAAAATTCCGAATTTAGCCTTTCCGGTAAGTACTTCTCTTCTGCCCAGATAAGACATTTCACGAGAGATTCTTCCCAGCTTATAATCTTCAAGTATCTGATTTTTAAAATCTTGAAAAGAGATCTGCTGAGTTTCTATATAAGTTGTCTGCATAGCCAAATATTAAATATTTTTATTAATGAAGTATTTTGCTAATATACACTTTTTATATTAATTTTAATTTTCAATAATGTTTTTTAAAAATTTGATAATCAAGATTATTCTGTCTTAATTTTACATAATATAAAAAAATGCAAAAAAAATCGTCTCATATTCTGAATGCGTCCAGCAATTTACTGGGTTTTTCGATGTTGATTATCACTTCTCTTAAAAT